>NZ_JAKJHX010000004.1:34598-44969 GCF_021648855.1 Tychonema litorale BBK16
CGAGGCAGAGCCTCTAGATATGCGTTACCAGGCAGAGCCTGGGAACGAGGATTTCTCAGCCACAGAAATTACCCGACACTTCCTTCCAATTTCAGACTTAACAACTTATCAGCTTCCGCAGCAAATTCCATCGGTAATTGATTGAACACATCTTTGCAGAAACCGCTAATCATCATTGAAATCGCATTTTCTGCGGAAATTCCCCGTTGTGCAAAAAAGAACAATTGTTCTTCCCCAATTTTGGAAGTCGAAGCTTCGTGTTCCACTTTAGCAGTGTGGTTCTGCACTTGAATATATGGGAAAGTATTGGCTTGAGCGTTATCCCCAATCAGCATGGAATCGCACTGGGAATAGTTGCGAGAACCGTTAGCACTCGGCCCCATTTTTACTAAACCGCGATAGCTGTTAGAAGAATTTCCGGCCGAAATTCCTTTGGAAATAATCGTGCTGCGAGTATTTTTGCCGACGTGGATCATTTTGGTGCCGGTGTCAGCTTGCTGCTTATTGTTTGTCAGTGCTACTGAGTAGAATTCACCTACGGAGTTGTCGCCGACTAAGACGCAACTGGGATATTTCCAAGTAATCGCGGAACCTGTTTCTACTTGCGTCCAAGAAATCTTGGAATTGACTCCTTGACACAAGCCGCGCTTTGTTACAAAGTTATAAATTCCGCCTTTGCCATTTGCATCGCCGGCGTACCAGTTTTGTACTGTGGAATATTTGATATCGGCATTATCCATTGTTACCAATTCCACGACGGCGGCGTGCAGTTGGTTGGTGTCAAACATCGGCGCGGTGCAGCCTTCCAGGTAAGACACAGAGCTGTTTTCTTCTGCGATAATTAAGGTGCGCTCGAACTGGCCGGAATCTTCGTTGTTGATGCGGAAATAGGTTGACAATTCCATTGGGCATTTGACGCCTTTGGGAATGAAAACGAAGGAACCGTCGGTGAATACGGCGGAGTTGAGGGCTGCGAAAAAGTTGTCGCCGACTGGTACGACAGTGCCAAGATATTTTTCGATTAGTTCGGGATAATCTTTGACGGCTTCTGTGATGGAACAGAAGATAACGCCGTCTTTGGCTAGCTTTTCTCTAAAGGTTGTGGCAATTGAAACGCTGTCGAAAACAACATCGACGGCGACATTTCCCAGTCGTCTTTGTTCGGAGAGCGGAATTCCTAATTTCTCGAAGGTTTCTAATAGTGTCGGATCAACTTCGTCCAAACTGTTGAGCTTTTTGGGCTTTTGTTTGGGCGCGGAATAGTAGATAATGTTTTGGTAGTCGATCGCGGGATAGTTGACATGAGGCCAGGTGGGCTCGGTCATGGTCAGCCACTTGCGGTATGCTTTGAGGCGGAATTGCAGCAGGAATTCCGGTTCGTTTTTCTTGGAGGAAATGAGTCGCACTACATCTTCGCTCAAGCCGCGGGGGATGGTGTCTGACTCGATGTCGGTGACGAAACCGTATTTGTAGGGCTGGTTGACTAGGGTTTGGGCTGTGGTAGAACTCATTATTTTGGGTGTTCAGTGTTCTAGATAATGCTCTCAAAGATGACAGACGGGACAATTGCTGTCTGGGCTTGAGCGAGTTCTGCTGGACTGCTCTGTTGAGTTAAACAACTGGTTGGTTGCTTTACTATATTTTAAGCTACATTAACAATAGCGATCTTGTCAAAGTCAAATTAATATTTTTTTGTGATGATGCAGACTCAGCAGACTTCCACTAAACAAGATATCTTGCAGTTTTTGCTCAAGGGGGATAAAGCCACGGCTCTTGAGTTGGCTGAGTCTTTAGATATCAGTCCGCAAGCGATTCGCCGTCATTTGAAGGATTTGGAGGGGGACGGGCTGATTCTGTATCAGTCGGTGCAGGCTGGGATGGGGCGACCGCAGCATATCTATGAGCTTACCAGTCTGGGGCGCGATCGCTTCCCGAATCGTTATGGCGATTTTGCAGTCTCTTTTCTGGATACTTTGGCTGAGACTGTTGGCCGCGAGCAGGTGATTTCTATCTTGCGAAAACAGTGGCAACGTAAGGCGATGGAGTACCGCAGACTGATGGGTGCGGGTTCCCTGGAAGAGCGAGTGGCTAGGTTGATGGAGCTTCGCAGGGATGAGGGTTACATGGCTGAGTGGTATCCTGTAGAATCGGTGGATGATGGGACGTGCGGCGCTGATCAGGGCGATCGATTTGTGTTTATGGAACACAATTGTGCTATTTCTAATGTGGCGGAAACTTTTCCGAGTGTTTGTGGTAATGAGTTGGAGATGTTTGCGGCTGTGTTGCCGGATTGTACTATAGAGCGCACTCACTGGATTATTGATGGGGAACATCGCTGCGGTTATTTGATTGCAAGGAAGAAGTTAGTTGACTGTTGACAGTTGACTGTAGTTATTAGTTATTAGTTATTAGTTATTTTACTTGTTATTGACCAGTCACCAGTCAACAGTCAACAGTCAACAGTCAACAGTCAACAGTCAACAGTCAACAAATAACTATGGAATCTGATTTTTTAAAGCCGGAAGAGTGTGCGGAAGTTGATATGGCGCTGCTGTCGTCGAAGGAAAAGTTTTCGGCGCGGTTGGCAATTTATGCTTTGAGAGTGCTCAAGCAAATTGCTGGGGAGACTGGTTTGTCGGTGGTTGAGGTGAGTAATCAGCAGGTGATGGATTGGGTTAGGAATGATGAGATTATTCAGCAGTCAATTCAAGTTGATGCTAGTTTTGAAAACTTTTTTACGAATTTGGTAATTGCTTCTTTGCGGCCGTTGAGGCAAATTGCGACAGAATCTGAAGGGGCGATCGAGCAATTAACAGTTAAGCAGGTTGTGGCGTGGTTTGAGAAGGATGCGAAGATTCGCAGAGAGTAGGATATGGATGTGGCGTTTTTGGATTTGCGATCGGGCTGATGGGCGGGCACGGGGGCACCGCCCCTACAAAACCTTGGTTGTTCGGAGGGCAAACCTCAAAAATATTTCAAAAAGGGGTTGACAAACTTAGGGGAGTTTGGTAATTTAATAAATGTCGAGCGAAAGAGATGCAGCGCATCAAGTTAAACGCAGACACAGGATTCAAAGTTTTCAAAGCTTTCCTGGTGCTTATGATGTAATGGAACCACTCCGATCCATCCCGAACTCGGTTGTTAAACGTTGCTATGGCGAAGATACTCGGCGGGTCACTGCCCGGTAAAATAGCTCGGTGCCAGGTTAATAATAAATTAAAGCTCTTTTCCCGCAACAACGGAAAGGAGCTTTAGTTTTTGGGGGAAGTTGTTAGTCATTTGGTTTAGGGCTCGGCGGTTGAAACCGCGCAGCAGCAGACAAACGAAGCTCGGCGGTTGAAACCGCTTCTACACAAACGAAGTCCGCCTCCGCGGACTGAAGAATAAGAGGTAAAATTTATGAAGATTAGTTATGCTTCCGAAATTGATGCTCTCTACATTAGACTTGTAGAAGGTAAGCATCAGTGTCGCACTTTACAGTTAACTGACGAAATTGCTTTAAATATTGGGGAAAATGAGTTATTGGTAGGGATAGAAGTTTTAGATTCTACACAGGTTTTAGGTAGTGGAAATGTACCTAATGTAGTGCTAGAAAATATAGCTTTTACCGTAGCTTAAATTCGCTCTCCGGCTGATTAGTCGTTACTTCCAAGCGATCGACCTCCTCGAACCATTTGGCCCAAGCTTTAGCAATATCGTCTGGGATTTTGGGTTCAGCTATTCTATTTTGGTGCTTGTGCATCACAAAGTCGATGAACTCGCTGACTTCTGGCAAGAATGATTCTGGAAGTTTCTGCAATTTGGCGATCGCGATCTCACGAATAGTCATAACAATTGCCTCTTTCAGTGGTCTTTATTTTAACACAATCATCACAGGCGATCGCCCTTATTTTAGCAGTCAATAGTGGGCGATCGCCTTCCGCCTTCCTCATAGCCAGAATCGCGGGCAAAAGTTTCTGCCTAAACTGTGCTATATTTTTGACCAATTTGTCGAAGCAATTTAGTGAAATTGTCCTTGTCCGATTCGTCTAGAAACCTATCTACTACCTCTTTTAACCTAGACAAGTCCTTGGTATAGTTCTTCTCAGATAGCTGTGAAACTAATTGCGACGAGAAAAACTTTACTAAATCAGGTTCATTAGATAAGACATCTACAACATCTTTCAACTTAGACAAGTTCTGACTATACTTCTCGTCTGATAAAATAGCTACTGCATTTTTTAATTTTGGCAACTTGTTTTTATACTTCTCATTAGAAACCAGATCCGATAAGTTTTTGTCACTCCCCACAATAGTTACTAACTCTTGCAACTTAGATAAATTGGTATAGTATTTCTCGTCAGACAAAATATCTACTACTTTTTTCAACTTAGACAACTCCTGTTTCTGATTCGCGTCTGATAGCAGTGAAGTTAATTTGCTTTCCTTATTGACAAATTTTGCTAAATTTTCATACTTAATTGAATCAGCTTCTGAAAGAAATATTTTCCAAGCCATTTTTTCGTTTGTAAATACAACCCCCTCTTTTCCATCCTTAAAAACACTGTAGTCTATCAAAGCGATTACTTTTTCTTCATAGTCAAGAGACAGCCATGAAGATAGCGATTTCGATAGTTTATCTAATGGAATATTAGGAGCAGAAAATCCCTCTTCAATGCCGCCATTTTTTGGAGTTATATTCTGTTGAATAAATTCTCCCCAATAACCGGGAATTATATCTTCAGTATAGGTGTAAGTCCGAGTTTCTAATTGATGCAGCACAGATGAATCGCGACTCTTTCCACCTTTGAGTAATGACCAAATTAAAAATGCTGTACCCGATGCAACAAGAGCAGCGCCGCCAGTCATTACACTGAGTCCACCAATAGTCGAGATGGTAGCAGTGATAGCAGCAGCACCGGACAATGTACCTGCTGCTCCCAAAGCACTCGCAGCAGTCCAAGCAGCTAAAATAGTTGCAGTACCGGCGACTGTTCCTGTACCAATTGCAATTCCCAGGTTTTTTTGGTCTTCGCTGTCCATTTCTGAGACTAACGCAATAGACAGGACTCCTGCGGCTCCAATTAACGCGGCTCCTCCTGTTGCTACTGCTAAACCACCCAGCATTCCTAAACCACCAGCCGCGACAGAACCACCACCTAAAACAGCTAAAGTCGCGTTGGTTGCAGCCGCCCCAGACAAACTGGTAATACTAACACCCGTTGCTGTTTCTGCTCCAAGTGTACTCAACACTCTCGTAGCTTGTGGAACAATTGCTGCTCCTTTGTCTTTAGCATCCGTCAGTTGGTCTTTGAATGCTTGAGCAGTTTGGACAAAAGCATCGGATTTTTCACCAGAAGCAACTTGATTATCTAAATTTTGTTTCCTTGCTATCGAGTAAACAGCTTTAGCATTTTCTGGGATTTTGGCTTTGTTAATGAAAGAGTCTAGCGACTTCAAAGTTGCTGTATCTTCTACTGTCTTACCATCGCGAACCTGCTGATAAGTTGACTGGTAATTATTCTTTTGTTCATCAGTCAATTGGCTTTCTTTAATCTGTTTTACCAGAATAAAATCAACTGTTAAGCCTCTTGAATTGGCACTGGATAAAGTGTAAGTCTGTTTTATTTCTAAAGGCAGCGTCGAACTTGCTACTATTGAGTCAATATCTGTGAGTGCCTTAAAGTCAGGAACTGGTTCGCCGGCACGGACGTATGCAAAAGTTCCTCTGATCAGCTTCTTCTCTATCTCAGTCAATTTAGATTGAGCCAAGGTCGATTCAATGGCTTGCGAAATTCCGAGCAGGCGTGAATTGATACTGGCGAGTTGGTAACGCTCTTGAATTTTGCTGTCTAGCTTTGAGGACGATATCACATAATCCAGAAAATCCAAGGCGATCAGATCATCAATGTACTCACCATCTTCAACTTGCTCATAAACAAATTTGCATTTAGCTTTGCTTGCTTGTTCGACAAATTGCGTATTTTTGTCAATTTCTTGATAAACTTGATCGGCTATTCTAATTTGTCGATCGTATAAGGTATGCAAAACTACAGTAATATCTTTGCCGTCTTGACCGCGCCCTTTGATGGTAATCTGTTGGCTATCTTGAGCTTTGGAGGGAATTGCTACCTGACAAGGTTCTCCCGATCGCAAAGTAAATGTTTCCTTCCCTCCGTTTCGCGCTATTGTATAAGGAACAAAAATATGATAGTTCTCCAAGGTAGAGAAATTTTTGCCTAATCCCTCGCTATCAGCCATAGCGCTAGCTGGATCGAGCAAGTCTTTTGTCAATAAACCCAAAGTACCTAAAGCAACATAACTAAGAAAAGAGCGACGGTTGAGAGGAGAAATATTTAGGTTAGTCATAACTGAGTATTTGTAGCTTGAATGTAGTTTTTAGGCGAAATAATCAAATCCGAACTCTAATTTATCAAGTTCGTTACTTCAAAATTTACTAGCAAACTTACCCTTAGCCCTAGTGGCCCACCCCAAAGCCTCTGATTGCTCCTAAATGGGATAAGCTTGTTTTTTTGGCGAAATTTTCCTGGCGCCAAAGCAAACTTTTTGTATTAAATCACGGACACCCAACTTTGTCAACAGGTGATTGACTACAAAACTGCGCCTGTTAAGCAAAAGGGATTTGATATGATTAGCTAATTTGTGGCTAGCCTCCTCCGACAATTGTTACGATTTCTAAGATGTCGCCCTCTTGCATTTGTGTGGTTTCCCAAAATTGTTTGTGCAGAATTTCGCCGTTATATTCTACAGCCACTAATCGTGGATTTAAACCTAGTTGTTTTAATAATTCTGGTAATGGTGTTTCGATCGCACAATTACGACTTTCTCCGTTGACTTGTAGCGCAATTTGATTGGTCATTTGTTTATTAGTTTAATTATTTTAACGAACCGCGAAGACACGAAGAACACGAAGGAAGAAAAGCATTTACTTCTTTCTCTTGCTTTGCGTCCGCGTGCCTCGTGGTTCATTTAATCTTACGACCTATTAGTTATAAGTTTGTGAGTTTTGAACTTCTGTGTCCGAATTAGCTGTGAGATGAAAAATTGGGTGACTAAAGTTGGTTGTTCGGCTTCCATGATCGATCGCACAACTGCTACTCTAGAAGCTCCAGCATTCAATACTTGGTCGAGATTGTTGATGTCAATTCCGCCGATCGCAAACCAAGGAATCGGTGACTTAGCAGCAGCATACCGCACATAATCTAAACCCGCAGCCTGTTTATCGGGTTTAGTGGGAGTGGAGTAAACGGGGCCAACTCCAATATAATCGGCTCCTTCTTCAATGGCTCGCTGCATTTCCTGGGCGTTGGTGGTCGATCGCCCGATCGTCCGTCCAGGCCCTAGCAACTTGCGCGCTTCAGCTACAGGTAGATCTTGCTGTCCTAAGTGTACACCGTCGGCATCTGCTGCGATCGCCAAATCTACGCGATCGTTCACAATCAACAAAGCATCATAGCGGTGACAAAGTTCGCACAACTTCCGCACATTATCCAATTTCACCGAATCGTCTGAGGTTTTGTCGCGGTACTGTACCAAAGTCAGTCCACCTTGCAAAGCAGCTTCTACAACGCCTAACAAATTGTCTCTCCCCGAAGTTACCAGATATAATTGCGATCGCAATAACTGCTGATAGCGTTGGTAAGCTAGCAAGTCGCTTTCGAGAGTGTAAACCCGATAGCGCATCTGCTTAAAGGCTTTGCCCATATTCGGATCGTAAACTTTGCCATACTCTTCAAGTACCCGCAGCGCTTCTTCCACCCGACAGAAATTCGCCTCCAGTAGCTGCTGAAGTCCAGCACGCTGTTCTTCCTGCGGATGAGTCAGTTCCGTACCGGGGTCTGCTGCTGTATCCCTAGCACTCCGCAATTCTGCGGTGTGCCAAAAAGCCAATTCTTGGCGCAGTTGCTTACACTCGCCAGCTAAATCAGCGCTATTGAGACCAAATCGGCACCATTCTTCAATTATTCTCAATCCTTCACGGGCGCGATCGAGATTTGCATCTAAAATCCGGCAGAGAGCGGGCTGTGCGGGTAAAGTTCTGTTTTGTTTATTGGTCATAGAGAAACACCTTTATGATTAATCCAGCAGTCAAACCGCTACATTTTCTCACTAATTTTTAAGTTTTATTGAATTTGAAGAAAACAAAGCATAATAGATCAAACTTGATTATAGTGGAATCGTTAAAGTGCGATCGCCCAAACCCGATACGAAACACCGGATGTGAGACTCGACTCAAAAATAAGTGATCACAACCATCAAGGTTATTAGGACGTTGTTAATTGATCTAACCATTGTTTTGATTGCATTTTCTTTTTTCTTTAGTTCCTTACTTTCTTAGACTATACATTTTTTTATGTTCATTAACTCAAAACAAAGCCAATTCAACTCACATCTTACACAATCCTCAATCAGTCTTTCAGAAGCGGGGAAGATGCCCACCCCACAAAGAGAATTGATGTTTGTGGAACAGGCAAGATGCCTGTTCATGAAAATGATGCCAAATCCCAAGTGCACAGGAAATCGATCACAAAATAAAGCCTTAAGTTCTTGTTTTTTGCTGATATTTGCTAGTATTTCATTGTTGAAAACTCAACATTCTGTTATGGCCGCCGAAACTCCGATAGTACAGACAATTGCTCAGGCGCAGCAGATAGAAATCAACATTTTGTACGTCAGCTCATCTGGTGGAAGTGATACAGCAGGTAATGGGAGCGATCGCGATCCATTCAAAACCATTACCTATGCCTTAAGCGTCGCACCGCCCAACACAGCAATTTTACTAGCGCCAGGTACCTACAGCGCTCAAACCGGCGAACAATTTCCGATCGCACTTCAGCCAAATGTGACACTTCAAGGAAATCCCAACACTCGCGGTCAAAATATTACGATTAAAGGTGGAGGAGACTTTCTCAGTCCCACTTCGGCTGGTCAAAATATCACGATTTTAGCAGCTTCGGGAGCAAAACTCAGCGGGGTGACTGTCACGAATACTAATTATCGTGGTTATGCTTTATGGATTGAATCGAGCTCTCCGACGGTGGTTAATAATACTTTTTTGGGGAGCACTCATGATGGAATTTCAGTGGTGGGTAATTCTCGCCCGATGATTAGCGGGAATTTTTTCTCGAAAAATGGAGCTAATGGCATTACAATTTATGGTACTTCCCAACCAGAAGTTCGAGATAATGTCTTTGAAAACACTGGATTTGGGGTGAATGTAGCGGAAAAAGCTTCACCTTTATTAATCGGGAATCAGATTACTCGTAATAAGGATGGCGTGGTGGTGCAAGCTGATGCGACACCGGTGCTCCGTAATAATTATATCGAAAGAAATCAGCGAGATGGAATTGTGGCGATCGCCAGAGCTCTCCCTGATTTAGGAACTATGACGGAACCGGGGGGAAATGTGATTCGTAATAATGGTCAGCATGATGTGAATAATGCTGCTAAAGGTCAAATAATTCAAGCGTATGGGAATCAATTGTTGAGCAACCGCACGACGGGACAAGTTCAAGTGGCGGGAACTTTTAGCCCTTCCCAATCCGTTGGAACCCCCGATTTACGGTTAGTTTCCCAACCTCCCAGAACTGGTGGGCCAGATAGTTCTTTGCCTGTTTATACAACACCTCCCTTAACTCCGAGAACTCAAAGATCCCCGCAGAGGCCTCTGTTGCCGGCTTCAGCAAGTCCTGTGCAAAATCGATCCACATCAAGTCAAACTCCGTTGTCGCCTCTGTTGGCTCCGAGAAGTGTCTCTCCTTCTGCGATCGCCATTCCGGTGCCCAATCCGAATTCTCGATCGCTTGCGGAAATTTCTGTAGAGCCGTCCAATGTGACTCCCAACTTTGATAGTTCGAGTCCGGTTGCTTCTGATGGTAAATTGCCGGTTCCGAGTCGCAACATTCCTCTGGGAAGGGGTGGCTATGTACCGACTGGGTTAGGGGGTAATTCTGTGGCTGATTCTGGGGAAAATGCGCCGTCAGTCGATCGGGCATTAGCTTTGGGTTTTCGGTATCGGGTGGTAGTTGATACTCGCAGTCAGAGCGATCGGGCAAAGATGCAATCTCTCGTCCCCGATGCTTTTCGCACTTTCTCCAACGGGCGCGAAGTCATGCAAGCGGGTGCTTTTCGGGAACAGGAAAAAGCAGATGAATTGCTACAAATTCTCACTGAGAATGGGTTGAATGCTAGGATTGAAGAGATAAAATAGTCAACCAATTTTGGATTTTAGATTTTAGATTGACCTCATGCCTAAAATTCGATCAGTAATGTAATATCGAGCAAATTTAGAACTAACAACCATGATATTTATCAATCCAAAAACCGATTACGCCTTCAAAAAAATCTTCGGTTCCTCAGAAAGCAAAGACA
>NZ_JAKJHX010000004.1:45069-78418 GCF_021648855.1 Tychonema litorale BBK16
TTTATGACCAACAGGGAGCGATTATTAAGGCTTCTAGGGAAGGAATAGAACAAGGAATAGAACAAGGAATGCGCTCCAAGGCGATCGCGATCGCCCAAAAATTACTCTCACAGCTAGATAATATCACAATCAGCCAAATTACCGGGCTGAGTGTGGAAGAGGTTCAGAATTTGCGTGCAGCGAATTCCTAACACTACTGTTGCAACAAAACTGCCCAAGTTGCAGATCCAACAATACCATCGGCTGGTAATTTATATCGTCGCTGAGCGGCTTTGACAGCAGCTTGGGTGGTGCGCCCAAAAACTCCGTCAGCACTCGATCGCAAAAACCCCTTAGCCCGCAGCCTTTCTTGCAAATTTCTGACTGCTACTCCCCGCATTCCTCTTTTCAAAACCGGAAAACTGGTTTGTGTCTCCTGAGAGTTAGTCTGAGAATTATCAACTGTTGGAATATTACTACTATCGATCGCACTTTCCATCGCCCCAGTAGCCACAGGAAACAGCCGATTCCAAGTATCTTGACCAACTACACCGTTGGGAGTAACACCGACAGTTTCCTGAAACTTAGACACAGCAACTGCCGTACTTTGTGAGAAAACCCCATCTACATTGTCATCATAAAATCCCAATAATTTCAGAGCAGCTTGAAGTTCTCGTACCTCAGAACCCCGGTTGCCGAATTTGAGTGCGGGGCGAAGGAGTCCACCAGCACCTATTTGAGCAATTTCACTATTGTTGCCCCTATCCGAGGCGAGTTGTAGTGCCAAAGCAGGAGTAGAGGCGATCGGGCTCATTGCCACTAAACCACACAAGATCCAACTTTGCAGCCAACTCCGAACCTCGCGGGCATTAGTCCAAATTGTTGTTAGGTTTCGGGACATTACGAATTCGACCTTTGCAAAACTGATCGCGATCGTACATCAAATCTGGAAGAAATTGGGAATTGGGCATAGGGCATTGGGCATAGGGCATTGGGCATAGGGCATTGGGTATTATATCAAATTCGTCAGTGTAGGAATTATTAGCTGAAATTAGGAGACGGCAGTGCCGTGTCCCTACAGTATTATTTTTGGTAGGGACACGGCATTGCCGTCTCCTCAACATCATTTCGATGCAAATCAGAATTTAATATTACTCGCGACTAAATGCGTGACACCTTCACCCAAAACTGTTAGATTTCCCTACAGCAGACATTGAACCGCGTTCATTGGACCAAGCAACACCATGTCCGAATCAACTAACACCAGAACCGCCAGCCAAATAGACATCACCAACGTCAACATCGGCAACTTCCAAGTCGGTAGCATCAGCGGCACCAAATACAACGACCTCAACGCCAACGGCCGTCCTGATGGTGGCGATTTCCCACTTCCCAACTGGCAACTTTACCTCGACCTCAACAATAACAACAGGCTAGAAATTAACGAACCTTCCAGCTTGACTAACGGCCAAGGAAATTACACCTTTGCCAACTTACCAGCCGGTACATACCAAGTTAGAGAAGTTCAGCAGCCCAATTTTCGGCAAACTACACCTAACCCAGCACCGATTAATATCGCCAGCGGCACAAACGTCGCCAACATCAATTTTGGTAACAACTTTAACGCAGGGACGATCGCAGGTACAAAATTCAATGACATCAACAGTAACGCCCGCCTTGATGCCGGAGAACCGCCCCTAGTTAACTGGGAAATTTACCTAGACCTCAACCGTAACCAACGCCTCGATGGTGGCGAACCTGTTACCAGAACAAACCTTCAAGGTAATTATGCCTTTGTCAATGTTCCCGCCGACACCTACTCGGTGAGAGAAATCCAGCAGCCCGGTTTTCGGCAAACCACGCCCAACCCAGGCCCGGTGACTGTTACTTCCAACGCCATAATCAATAATGTCAATTTTGGTAATATCTTTTTTGTTGGCAACATCAGCGGAATCAAATATAACGATCTTAATTTCAACGCCATCAGAGATGCGACGGACCCGCCCTTAGTCAACTGGCAAATTTATATTGACCTCAACAGAAACGGCAGGCTGGACACTGGCGAACCAAATACATTCACAAAACCCGATGGTAGCTACAATTTTGTGAATGTTGACCCCGGCAGCTATTTGGTGAGGGAAGTGCAGCAACCGGGATGGGTTCAGACTACGCCAAATCCTGGTGCGATCGACATTACTGGCGGTACAAACGCAGCCGGCATCAATTTCGGCAACAACTTTCCCACCGGTAGCATCAGTGGCTTCAAATTCAACGACCTCAACGCCAACGGTATCTACGAACCAACGGAACCCAAAGTTGCTAACTGGCCGATTTACATCGACCTCAACGACAATAACAGGCTAGAACCCAACGAACCTTCGACTATCACCAATGCCCAAGGTAATTTCTCTTTCATCAACTTGGGGCCAGGGCGTTATTTAGTCAAGGAAGTTCCGCAGCCCGGTTTTCGGCAAACGACGCCCAATCCTACTCCCATTTTCGTCACCAACGGTACTAACGCCACTAACCTCAGTTTTGGTAATGTGTTGGCTACTGGGAATATCAGTGGTGTCAAATTCAATGACTTTAACGCCAATGGTCGCCTAGATGTGGGGGAACCACCGATCGCCAATACCCAAGTTTACATCGACCTGAACAACAATAGCCGGATCGATTCAGGGGAAGCGAGCACATTCACCGATGTTCAGGGTAATTACAGTTTCCGCAATGTTCCCGTGGGCACTTATGTTCTCAGGGAAGTTCTACAGCCTGGTTTTATCCAAACTACTCCTCTGGCTGTGGTGACGGTTTCTACGGCGGATCTCAGGGCTAGCAGTATCGATTTGCTGACGGGAGAGGATATCGGTAAGTCAGCTAAGTCTTTGACTGGCGACTCGTTGATGACGGGTGGCGATGATGCCGATTTGTCTGCAAGTGGCCAAAGGGCGGCAGAAAGTTGGCTTTTGAGTGGCGATCGTGGTAATTATCAAGAGGGTGATTTTTTGCTCGATCGACCTTTGACCAATTCAGTCAACAGTTCCAGCGTTGTTCAACAGAATGTCGGTGTGGAACCAAATGCACAAATCAACTCAGTTGTCAAGACTGATGGCATAATTAATTGGGCGATCGGGAAGTCGGTTCTGACAATGGGTGCGATCGAATTGCCGAAGTTCTAGGGTGAAGCGGCCCCGCGTGCCATCAGCCCCAAATCGGACAAAAAAATCAGGAACAAATTAAATCCCGATCGCGTGATACTCTATTGTTGGCAACTTCCAAAACTCAAGCCAAACTTCCGGGAACTCCTAAGCTTGCTTGTAGACTAGAACCAAGATTCTGAAGGTTGATTAGCCATTTTAAAGAAGATCGAAAAATTAGTGATTTAGGGCAAGAAGAACTTGGCGCGCAATTCTTAAAGATTTGCGCTCAGATTGCCACTGTTCTTCAAAACCTGATATAATTGCCAGCGACAAAGCTTAAAGCCTTGTTGTGTGAGATAGGGAACATTCCCTCAAGTGCAGACCTATGTAAAATCGAATAGCGGTTTGTCAGCTATGAGCAAAAGCTGTTGGCAATTGACAAACCCATACAATAGTCTGTAATTTACGTGGATTTAGGTGTGAAGGAGAAATCATGGAATTAGAATTAGATAATGAGCTACGCACTGCCCAGCAACTACGACCAGTTGAGGTTGGAAACGCTTCTCTGGCAATTCTAGGGATCAAGTTCAACGACATAAACGCCGACGGCATCAGACAGCCCGGTGAACCAGGCCTCCGAGATATACCCATTCTCCTGGAACCAGCAGCAACTGCCAACGGTGTATTCAATCCTGGTGGTGGAGAAGCCCTAGCCAATTCAGACGTTAACGGCGCGTTCTCATTCATAAATCTTGCTCCTGGGGGCTATCGACTCACAGAAACAGTCATACCTACTGGTTTCCGTGCTACTACTCCCAACCCCCTCAATGCAACAGTCGTAGACAGAAATGTCAACGTTTTATTTGGTAACACCGGAACTCCAGACAGCCGGATCATAGGATGCAAATATCTAGACTTAGATAATGACGGTTTCCGAGATGGAGACGAACCGGGCATCAAAAATGTCAGAATATATCTGGATTTGAACGGCAACGGACAACGCGAAGCAGGAGAACCAAACACCTTAACAGGCAAAAATGGTGCATGGTCATTCAATGTAGCGGCCGGAACCTACAAAGTTCGAGAAGAACGGATCAGACCGGAAGTTAATAACGGACTAAGAACTGAGGATCGGTCTATTCCTCCGCTAGCCGAACCATTAGAAACAAATGATTTTATCCAAAGCACCCCTCCCGACAACGTACCCGCACTGGATGTGACAGTACGCGCCGGTGAGACCTTTGCCTGTGCTCAAGTCGGCAACACTCCGCTCTATCAAATTGAAGTTAACAAATTTCAAGACATAGACCGCAGTGGTTCGCGAAACGTTGTTAATGGAGTTTTGGAACCACCCGTTAACCTAGTACCCTTCATCTTGGATCTGAATAATAACGGTCGCTGGGATCAAGCCTCTGAACCTATCCAACTCACGGGTCGCAGCACAGACCGCGGTATCGTGCGCGATGGAATAGCTGTCTTCGGTGATTTGTTTGCTGATAATTATTCAGTTTTGGAAATCTTCCCAGCTACATTGTCACGAGACTTATTGCCAGCAGGAACAACACTGCCAAATGAGTTAGTGATACCAGGCAGAACAGATGTCTTCAGACCAGCCAATTTCAATCTTCCAGTCGCCACCACGGGCAATCCAACTTTGGTTTCGGCACCAGGGCCACAGGCAAGATTCCAGGGTACGATCAGCAGGGAGCAACCGCTGTTAGTACAAGACACAAACTATGCGCTCAGAGGAAACGATCCTAGATTTGTAGATACCAACTTCGACGGCATTCAAAACCCAGGAGAAAGGGCTATTGCTGCCACTGGTGAGCGGCCGATTTTTGCAAACACCCCTGTAGCAGTGCGTGAACCAAGCCCACCATTACTTCGCTTTTCTAATGTCAGACCTAACTCCGGTAATGACATCAATAGTCCTGTGGGCAACACTCGACCAAATATCACTGTATTCAAATACAATGACCTGAATGGCAACCGTCGTTTTGAACCAGAGCAAGGTGAAGCCGGTATAAATGGCGTTCAAGTATTTCTAGATCTCAACAATGACGGTCGTTTACAGCCAGGAGAACCTACACGGACGACACAAGATCTATCGCCCGGTGTACGACCTGATATTGTTGGAGCTGCCAATCGTGCAGGTCGAACCGTATTCGAGAACTTAGCACCAGGCACTTACTCAGTCCGGGAAGTCGTACCCGCTGGTTTTTCGCCTTCTACAGCAGACAATGTTTCGGTGTCTCTGAGCGGTCAGGATGCTGATGTTACTTTTGCCAACACACCCAACAGCAAAATCACTGGTTGTAAATTCGAGGACTTTAACCAAAACGGTTATCGAGATGGCAATGAGCCCGCTATTGCTAATGTCACCATTTTTATCGATAGCAATCGTGATGGTGTGTTGCAAGCCAATGAACCCACCACTACTTCCGATCGATTTGGTACTTTTTCATTCGGCAATTTGCGTCCCGGCAATTACAGCCTCCGAGAAGTAACACCTCCTGGTTTCTTCCAAACAACTCAACCGCTAGATATTTCTCTAGGCCCTAATCAAGTCTTTACCTGTGCTTTAGTCGGCAACTCCCGGTACTATGACCTGAAAGTTCCTAAATTCCGGGATGATAACCGGAACGGTGTCAGGGATGGAAACGAAGTGCCTCTTGCTGGCATCCCGTTTGTTTTGGATTTAAACAAAAACGGTCGCTTCGATAGAGGAGTTGATAGTGAGGTCGTGAGGACTGATGCTAATGGTATCGCTCTGTTTCCTGATTTATTGCCCGGTACTTACTCGGTTTTGGAAGTTTTTAACGACCCAACTGTTCCTAACTCTTTCCCGATCCAAACTGGTCCTAATCCGGTTAGCTTTAATGTGCCGGATCCTAATAACCAGTACACAATGCCTTCGCCACCAAGACCATCGCAAGCCAGAACTGCTGCTAGTCTCGATCCTCTGACTGAAGGTGGACTTGATGCTACGGTTAAGGCCAGCAGCATTGATACCAGCTTGATCGCAGGTGATGCAGGTATTAGCTTTGTTGATGATATGAGCTTGAGCAGCACAGCCAGCGCACTAACTGTAGTGTTACCTGAAGACAAGAAGGATTTACTATTAGGTGCTCCTGCTAGTTCTCCGACTGGTTTCTAATCTTAAGTTGAGTCTCTAGTTGGAGATTCAACTATTAGCAGTTAGGTAGTTTTTAGATAAATCCGCCCTCCACAACCATAGGTTAGAAGAGGGCGGGTTTTTTGATATCTTGGATGAATGATATCGTTTCCGATTGCATCGGAATTATTAGTACCCGAAATTAGGAGACGGCAGTGCCGTGTCCCTACGGTATTATTTTCGGTAGGGACACGGCATTGCCGTGTCCTCTATGATGTCTGAATGCTCAATTAGCCAGCCATTTCTTGCTGCAAAGTGCTTTTAGCTGCCTTGAATTGAGTAGCCATTTGCTCCATTTGGGCTTCGCTGAAGTTGCGGCGAATATGAGGGAACATATCATTTTCTTCTTCTTTCACATGAGCTTGCACTGCTGCTTTGAGCTGTTGAATTTGAGCTTTGAATTCAGCAGTAGCACTAGGGCTAAGAGCCTTAATATGTGCGAGCATTTGCTTCATTTCTGCTTGCTCATCGTAGAGTTGTTGAGTTTCGCTGAAGTAGCTACGAATTGCTGGGTAAACAATTTGTTCTTCGGCTTCTGCGTGGACGCTTAAGTCTTTGTACAACTGACCGAAGAATTCTTGCAGTTTTTGCGGATTGTCCGTTTTTTCGATTTCCATAAATAGGGTATCGACTTTGCGGTGATCCATAGAGATGATTTCGGTGATGTTCATCTCATCTTTGGTGCGAGTGACAGCACCGCCGATGATGCCACTCATGGCAGCCATCGCATCTTGGACGCGGGCCCAAACGCCTTGTTCGGGGTCTTTTCCAGTCAATTCACGCACTCCCAAGATTTCCATAACTCCTTTGAGTTGCTCTTGGTGAGCGCGGTTTTCAAAGTTAACTGTGTTGAGGGGAACAATGGCTGCTTCGATGTCGGCGCCGACTACTTGAGCTGCTTTGTGAACTAGCAGACCGGCCATTGTTTGTTTGTGTTTGAGCAGTTCGTGCTGAGAAACTTTTTCAAACAGTGTCAGTTCAGAACCTTTCATTAGTTTCTGAACTGCTTCGATCATTTCTGTGGTTGTTTCTTTTGGCTCGGTTTGAATTCCGTATTGAATGATTACGGTTTCTAAAACGCCTAGGTTTTTGCGATCGTCCTCTAGCATATCTCGGAAGCGATCGCACAATTCGGAGTCGTTACAGGAGTTGATGAACAATTGCTCGTTCGCGATGAGCAAGTTTTGCAGCGCTTTCATGTCTGCTAATTTCATGCCGATCGCTTGGCGTTTGGTGTCTTCAAGGGTAGCTACCATTGGTCTGTTCTCCTCTGAATATCTGTCGTGTTCTTATCTTTAAAGGTATTAAAATTTTTTGATAACTTCCTCTTTCTCCCGACTGATTGATCAATCTTCCACGTAAGCTATTGACTTTTAAACCCAAAAGTGGTATTGGGTTAGTGCTCAAGGTAGTTTAAAAAAAAGAAATTAGGAGACGGCAATGCCGTGTCCCTACAAGATTATTTTGGGTAGGGAGACGGCATTGCCGTCTCCTTTATCATACCGATGCAACCGGAAACGATATGACTTTTGTATCAACCAACGCCGATCGCCCATCTGTAAAGCGCTACTATTGTTAAACCCGAAGTTAACTATAGTTTAAGAAAAATTAGCTTGTCTCAACCCCTCACTGCTTTAGAGTTCCCAGCAAACATCTGGAAGCTAAATAATGGTTTAACAGTCATTCACCAGCGCCTGGAGGCTACACCTGTGGTCGCACTAGACGTGTGGGTAAAGGCGGGTGCAACGCTGGAACCTGATTCGTGGTCGGGAATGGCTCACTTTCTTGAACATATGATATTTAAGGGGACTGACGCGATCGCCCCAGTCGAATTTGACCAAATAATCGAAAATCGCGGCGGTGTGACTAATGCAGCGACAAGTCACGACTACGCCCATTTTTATGTCACGGCGGCGGCCAATTATTTAGCGGAAACTACGCAGCCACTAGCAGAATTGCTGTTGCGGGCTTCGATTCCAGATTCAGAATTCGATCGCGAACGAGATGTCGTATTAGAAGAAATTCGCCAAGCCCAAGATGACCCCGATTGGCTAGGTTTCCAAGCAATGATGGAAACAGTTTACCAGCGCCATCCCTACAGGCGATCGGTATTGGGCACAGAAGAGTTGCTGATGTCGCTAACACCCCACGAAATGCGCTGTTTTCATCGATCGCACTATCAGCCAGAAAATATGACTGTGGTCATAGTTGGGGGAATTGAGGAAGCACAGGCGATGGATGTGACGGCGAAAGCTTTTGGGGAGTTTTCCGACAGGTGGGAATGTCCCAAGTTGCTAGCAGAAGCCGAAGCGCCAATGGTAGAAATTCGTCGTCAGGAACTCCATCTCCCCAGATTGGAACAAGCACGGCTGATGATGGCTTGGACGGGGCCGGGAGTTGAACAGTTGGAAAGTGCTTGTGGTTTAGATTTGTTGTCGGTGTTGCTGGCTGATGGGCGATCGTCTCGTTTGGTTCGGGAACTGCGGGAGGAACTACAATGGGTAGAGGCGATCGAGAGCTCTTTTTCGCTACAACGGGAATCGAGTTTATTTACGATAAGTGCTGTGTTGGAAGCGGAGGATGTTGAAAAGGTGGAAGCTCTGATTTGCGATCGGCTTTGGGAATTACAGTCTGAGCCAGTTTCTGAGGTAGAATTGCTTCGCTGTAAGCGTTTGCTGTGCAACGATTTTGCTTTCTCTATCGAAACCCCAGGACAACTGGCTGGTCTTTATGGATATTACAATACGATCGCCAAAGCTGAATTAGCCTTCAGTTATCCAACCAAAATTCAAGCATTGCAGTCACTAGATATCCAGCGCTTAGCTCAAAAATATCTTTCTCCCAAACACTATGCGGCTGTGGTGTTAAAACCAATTTAGTCATTAGTCAGTAGTCAGTAGTCATTAGTCATTAGTCAGTTTCCTAATCCCATTAAAATTAAAAATGAAAAACGAAATCCACCGCACAGTTTTAGACAATGGTATTGTTGTCTTGGCAGCAGAAAACCCAGCAGCAGATATTATTGCAGCTAGGATATTCCTACGGGCCGGTAGCCGTTGCGTACAGCCGGAACAAGCTGGATTGTGTCACTTGCTGTCGGCGGTAATGACTAAAGGAACCGATCGCCTTTCTTCGCTAGAAATTGCCGAACGTGTAGAATCGGTGGGAGCAAGATTGGGTACTGATTCAACTTCAGACTATTTTTTAGTAAGTTTGAAGACGGTTTCAGCCGACTTTACGGATATTTTGGAGTTGGCGAGTGAGTTGATGCGATCGCCTACTTTCCCGGAAGCAGAAGTGGAACTAGAACGGCGCATCGCTGTATCAGCAATTCGATCGCAAAAAGAACAACCATTTTCCATCGCCTTCGAGCAATTGCGCCAATCGATGTATCAGGATCATCCCTACGCTTTCTCTACTTTGGGCACGGAAGATACCATGTCCAAACTAACTAGAACCGAACTCGAACAATTTCACAAAACCTATTTCCGTCCCGATAATGTGGTTGTTTCTGTAGCTGGCAGAATATCGACTGAAGATGCGATCGCTCTAATTGATCGCATTTTTGGCGACTGGAAAGCTCCGGCAACACCGCTACCAACTTTAGCTTTACCCCCCATCATTGCCCACCCAGAATCAGCATTGAAGCCCCAAGAAACCCAGCAATCAGTGATTATGTTGGGCTACCTTGCACCAGCAGTAAAAGAGGCTGGCTATGCACCGCTGAAGTTACTAAATACTTATTTGGGTAACGGTTTGTCGAGTCGATTGTTTGTGGAATTGCGGGAAAAACGAGGTTTGGCTTACGATGTTTCTTCGTTGTATGCGACGCGGTTAGATGCGGCGCAGTTTGTGGTGTATATGGGCACTGCGCCGGAAAATACGCAGACTGCTTTTGATGGATTGCGTACAGAGGTCGATCGACTCGCCAGTCTGGAACTAAGTGACGAGGAATTGCAAGCTTGTAAGAGTAAAATACTTGGTCAATATGCTTTAGGAAAACAGACTAATTCACAAATTGCTCAAGTTGTCGGCTGGTACGAAACTTTGGGATTGGGAATTAAATTTGATGAAGAGTTTCAAGCAGAAATTGCTCAGGTGACTGCTGCTGAAGCAAGGGATGCTGCTAGGAAATTTTTTGTAGAACCCTATGTTTCTTTGGTTGGCCCGGAGGCGGCGATTAAGGAGTTTGGCGCGGTGGCTGTTGGTTAAGGAGACGGTGTAAGAGATGATATCAATTCCGGTAACACCGGAATGATATAGAGGAGACGGCAGTGCCGTTTCCCTACCCAAAATATTGTAGGGACACGGCACTGCCGTCTCCTCATTTTGACTAAAGGAATGGATTGGGCTAAGTTGAGCTGAACCAAGTTGTCAGCTTTATCTGCTGGAATGCGTAAAGTCGATCGTTCAAAAAATTCATCTGTCAGCGGTGGAATATCTGAGTAGTCGATATTCTCTTCCGATCTTGATTCTAAGGCTTCCCAGTTAGTACCAGAGGTACTGTTCAAAAGGTACATAGTATTTCTTATGTTTGTGTCCGTGTTTCGGCTTGATGACGCAGGTTTCGAGCATATACTTGACTATCGGTGATATCAGGTCGTGAGTTGATGACTCCTTCGCTTTGCCAATAAGCAACAAGTTCGGCTCCAGTTTTAGGTGGGTTACTCAGAACTTTTCTGATCGATAAGACACGTAGGATATATTCAGATAAAGGTAGATTTAGTCTCAAGGCTTCAGTAGACAGTTGACTTTCTAACTCTGGTGGCAACTCTAATTGAATGTTCATGTCTGCGTTCCTCGTCGATCCAGATTCTCCATTAATCGTAGCTGATTTCCCGATCGTCCAAAATAATTCGACACAACAGCACAACCGCAAAAACCCGTGAAGCGAAGCTATCCCGTAGGGAATCGCACTTAAATCGCACTTAAATTGAACCTTTTCGGTTCCCGATCGGTCAAAATGAAGCAGACTCCCGATCGGTCTAACTTATATGTATTTCCTAAAGCACTTTCAGATTAAAAAAGGGCTGACTCCGTGGTTCATCGGGTTTCTTGCCGTCTCCCTCCTCGCCGGAGTCGGCTACACAGCTTACAGCCAACTCACAGTCAAATCGAAACGCGAAGGCAGACGCAAGGAAAAAACTGTTGCCGTGGAAAGGGTGAATTTGCCGATCGCAATTTCGGCAAATGGCACAATAGTACCGGAAAGAAGCGTTAACGTCAGTCCCAAAACTTCAGGAGTGCTCAAAAGTTTGCTTGTCAAGGAAGGAGACACCGTTAAAACAGGGCAGATTCTCGCCCAAATGGATGACTCCAATCTCCAAGGCCAACTTACCCAAAATCGGGGACAACTCGCCTCTGCTGAAGCCAATTTGCAAAAATTACTCAATGGTAATCGAGTCGAAGATATTGCAGCAGCAAAGGCGCAATTAGCTGAACAACAAGCCAGTCTGGAAAAATTACTCAATGGTAATCGAACTCAGGATATTGCTGTCGCCCAAGCACAAGTAACTGAACAACAAGCGACTCTCCAAAAACTACTCAACGGGAATCGCAGTCAGGATATTGCAGCAGCAAAGGCGCAATTAGCTGAACAACAGGCGACTCTCCAAAAATTGCTCAAGGGTAATCGCCCCGAAGATATTGCCCAAGCGCAAGCTAAACTCAGGGATGCTGAATACGCCAAAAACCAAGCATCAGAAGACTTTCAACGTAATCAGGAACTTCACACAGATGGAGCGATCGCACTTCAAATATTGAATAATTCTCGCACGGCGCGCGATCGCGCTCAAACTCAAGTCAGGCAATCTCAACAAGCTTTGGCTTTATTGCGATCGGGTGCGCGATCGGAAGATATCGCTGCTGCGCGGGCCGCCGTTGACCAAAAACAGCAAGCTTTGGCGCTAATTCAAGCTGGTGCTCGGCCCGAAGATATCGCCGCTTCCGAAGCCGCAGTGGAACAAAAACGGCAAGCTTTGGCCGGAGTGCGATCGGGGGCGCGATCGGAAGACATCGCCGCTTCTGAGGCCGCTGTGGAGCAAAAACAGCAAGCTTTGGCACTAATTCAAGCTGGTGCTCGGCCCGAAGAAATTGCGATCGCCCGTGCTCAAGTTCTCTCCGCCCAAGGTAGTCTCCAAACCGTCCAAGCCTTAATTAACGATACGAAAATTCGGGCTCCTTTCAGCGGGATTGTTACTCGGAAATATGCAGATCCGGGGGCTTTTGTGACTCCGACAACGGCTGGTAGTGCGGTGACATCGGCGACTTCTTCTTCGATTTTGTCCTTAGCTTCAAAAAATCAGGTTGTGGCTAATGTCGCCGAAAGCAATATTGCTCAAATCCGACTCGGCCAAAATGCTTCTATTCAAGCCGATGCTTATGCGGGACAGACTTTTAGCGGCAAAGTTAACCAAATTTCGCCTCAGTCGATCGTCCAGCAAAATGTTACCAGTTTTGAGGTGAAAACTTCGATTGTTAATGATGATAAAAAACTATTGCGATCGGGTATGAATGTAAATGTGGAGTTTAAGGCGGGTGAATTGAAGGATGTTTTGGTTGTTCCGACTGCGGCAATTGTCCGCCAACAAAAGGAAACGGGGGTGTTTGTGACTGGTGGTGAGGATGGAAAGCCTTTGTTTATGCCGATTAAGACGGGGATGACGGTGGATGATAAGACGGAAGTGCGATCGGGTTTGAAGGGCAATGAACAGGTTTTTATTAGTTTTCCTCCGGGATTGCGGCCGAAATCTCAAAGTCCAGCGGGGGGAATTCCGGGTTTGCAACCTGGTGGTGGAAGTCGTTTGCGTTAGGGTTTTGATTTTTTATTGAACCGCGAAGGCGCGAAGGGCGCGAAGGAAGAGGGAAGAAGGAAGAGGGAAGAGGGAAGAAGGAAGAAGGAAGAAGGAAGAAACTATTCCGAATACGCAATTACCAATTACCAATTACCAATTACCAATTACCAATTACCAATTATATGAAATTAAAGACTCCCCCAGTTATTAACAAAATCTCGAATGTTCAAATTGTATTCATGGCAACTGAGGCGCTGTGGAATAATAAATTGCGTACCAGTTTGACGATGCTGGGTGTAATTATTGGGATATCTTCGGTGATTGCGATTACTTCGGTGGGACAGGGGGTACAAAAGTCTACTGAGGAACAGTTGAAGGCTTTGGGTACTAATGTGCTGTTGGTTTTATCGGGTGCTTCGCGATCGGGTGGTGTGAGTCAGGGTAGCGGTTCTGCCTCTACTGTGACATGGGATGACGCTAGGGCGATCGGCAAACAAGCACCGGCAGTGAAGGCGATTTCGGCTTTTTTGCAGCGCCAAGTGCAAGTTGTTTATGGTGGGCAAAATTCATCTACTTCTATATTGGGAACTGATTTAAATTATCCCGATGTCAAGAATATTCAACCTCAAGCAGGACGGTTTTTTAATGAGGATGAATTGAATGCTGCTGAACCAGTAGTTGTCCTCGGTTCTAAGGTGCGAGATGAACTTTTTGGAGTCGGTGCTAATGCTCTATCGGCGGATGTTCGGATTCAGGGAGGGCGCTATAAAGTCATTGGAGTTATGGAAACCAAGGGGTCGGTAGGGGGTACAGATCAGGACGATCGCGTGTATATTCCCCTCAAAAATATGTCGGCTCGAATTGTGGGGAGAAATTCTTTGGCTGGCATTGCCATCTCTGGTTTTTGGTTGCAAACTACCGGGGAATCGGATTTAGCTGATGCTCAATTTCAAGTTGAAAATATCATGCGTTTGCGCCACAATATTTATCCGCCACAACCGGATGATTTTCGAGTGATTAATCAAGTTGATATTGTGAATACTTTCAGCAATGTGGTAGGTTTGTTTACTGTGATGGTAGTTGCGATCGCCGGAATTTCCCTAGTAGTTGGCGGCATCGGTATTGCTAATATTATGTTGGTGTCTGTGGTGGAACGCACCAAGGAAATCGGGATTCGGAAAGCGGTAGGTGCTACTAATGCAGCTATTCTGATTCAGTTCATGGCTGAATCGGTTTTAGTTTCGACTGTGGGGGGTACGGCGGGTATTGTGTTGGGAATTGCGATCGCCTTTGGGGCCGCGACAACGTTTAGTTTTCCCTTTGTAATTTCAGTATGGTCGATCGCAGCCGGTTTTGGGCTATCCTTTACTGTAGGCTTATTGGCTGGAGTTCTACCGGCTCGGAATGCGGCTCGTTTAGATCCGATCGCAGCTTTGCGTAATGATTGAAGTTAAGTAATTAAGTGCCATCACTGGACTCTAATAGTTGTATAATAGACAAACTAGCCAAACGCAAAAAGTGAAAACCTATGTCACAGGCAATCCTTAACCAAATTGTCACTCAGCTTGAAATGCTGGAAATTTTAGAGTTAAAAGAACTAAAAAGTGCGATCGGGAAATATCTGGCTGACAAACAGCAAGCGACTCAACAAAATCAAACTCAAAAATCTGCTAATAAAAAGCAATTATTTCGGGAGTGGGATGCTATTTCTGATGAGGAAGCTGCGTTACTAAAATCTGAGTTTGCCACCGAGGATTTAGCTTTTGCAGAAGTCGCCTTAAGCCTCTTGCCCATCAATTTATACGAAAAAAACTTGGATGAACAATCAACCTAAATTAGACAAATACAAACAAGAAATAGCAGATTTGTACACCCGTAGAAGTCAAACCTATGACAATAGCGATTGGCATTTGCAGATTGCTCAGCGTCTCGTTGAATACGGGCGAGTGAGTCGCGGACAAATGGTTTTAGACATTGCAACCGGAACCGGTCATGTGGCGATCGCAGCAGCTCAAATTGTAGGATCTGAAGGTCGGGTTATTGGCGTAGATATTTCGGCGGGAATGCTTGATGTAGCCAGAAACAAAGCTTTAGAATTAAATCTCAACAATACAGAATTTGTGCTAGCGGATGCCGAAAATCTCGACTTACCAGAGAATAGTTGCGATCGCCTTTTTTGCTCTTCAGCCTTCATTTGGATGTCGGATCTGCACGCATCACTCACTCAATGGCACTCATTTCTCAAACCTGGAGGAATCTTCGGCATTCATGCCTTTGCCGATACCGCTTTTGTAGGCGGAGTTGTGACACAGAAAGTAGCCGAAAAATACGGCATTTCCTTCAATATGAGCAAACCCACAGGCACTGTTGAAAAATGCCACACACTACTCGAAAAAGCAGGATTTAAGGAAATAGAAATTAAAATCGAGCAAGACGGCAGCTATATCAGTTTAGAAAAAGCAAAAGCAATGTGGGCTGGCAATTCCCATCCCGCCCCAGGACAATATCCGCCACCGTTATCAATACTTTCAACCGAGCAATTAGCGCAAGCCAAGGCTGAATTTGATGCAGAAATCGAAGCATTGCAAACCGAACAAGGAATTTGGAACGATATCACCACTTTTTATGTATTCGGTCAAAAATAGCACACTAAATCAATAACCTCTTTGCTTTCTAACTCTGTGTTCTCTGCGCCCTCTGTGGTTAAAAATTCCAGATCTACAACTTATTCAGCTTACACTAAACCCGCTCCAAAAATCTGATTTGGAGTCAGGTTCAAATCAGGAAAAATTTGCGACACAATCCGATCATTATCTCGAAACTTGAGGATTTGATATTCACCATCAACCAAGTTACAGACAGAAATTGTTGGTTGTTTCGGATTGCCAATAAAATTACGTGCACCCAATGCAGCATAATCCACAATCCAATATTCAGGAATGCCCATTTCCTCATAATCAGCATATTTTAGATGATAATCATCACGCCAATTAGTTGACACAACTTCGATCGCCAAAGGTATCGATGCACCCAAACTCAGGATAGACTGTTTTTGCCATAACGCTTCATTCGACAGATTTGCACGATTCAGTACCAACACATCAGGGAAATAAGCAGAATCCTTTTCAGAGGGTCTAATTATAACTTGGCGAGGGATGCCATAGGGCAATCCCAGATGATTGATTTCAACGGAAATTTTGATTGTTAGAAAGCTGATAACTTCCTCGTGTTCGCCTACTGGTTGTGTCATCTCAGAAATATCTCCATTATGTAGTTCGTAGCGTACCCCCAGAGTTTCAGGTAGCCACTCCACAAATGCCTCGAAGTTTACGAGTTTGGGTAAAACTTGGATCATAGGTTTTGAGAATTACCGATCGCATAAATTATAGCAAGTCTATTTGAGCAACTGTTGTGCATTTAAATTGTATATTTCGATCTCAGATCAAAAATGGCAATTTTCTGTTTTGTGATTCCCATTCAACATTCAACATCATTCTGGTGCAACCGGAAATAATATAAATTAACGCGCCACCTGTCGCATATAATCTCCCCACAATTGAGCCGCATCTCGACTACCTCCCTGAGTGGAAGAATTATCATCATTTCCCAGCCAAACTCCCGTCACCAGTTGTTCACTCGGAATATAACCAACAAACCACAAATCTTTATTATCATTAGTCGTACCAGTTTTCCCGGCTTCTCCCAATCCCAAAGCAGCACTGCTACCAGTACCTCCCCGCACGACTCCTTGCAGCATATCTGTCATGGTATCTGCTACGACTTCCGAAACTACTTGCTGATTGGCAACTCCATCTTTTTGATAGTCATAAACCACCCGACAAGTCTTAAAATTTTTTATATTTGGGCAATCGCTGCTGTCAATAATTCGCTTGATTACATGGGGGCGATTTCCCAATCCTCGATTCGCTAAAACCCCAAATGCACCTGTTAGTTGTAATACATTAACTTCACTTTGACCTAATACTAAACCAGGAGTAGAACGCAAGGGAGAAGTAATTCCCAAACGCTTCGCCATTCGCACTACATTATCTAAGCCAACATCTTGGGCTACGCGCAAGGCTATGGCATTTTCTGACTGTGCTATACCCCGATACATATCTGCACTGCCGCTGGTTCTTTCGCAGGCACTGTAACTTTGTCCACCCCAAGATAGGGGGTCGCAAGAGTAAATTTTACTGGCTGGTATTCCCTGTTCTAGGGCTGCTGTGTAACTGAAAATCTTAAAGGTAGAACCAGGTTGTCTTAATGCTTGAGTTGCTCGGTTAAATTGACTTTGCAGATAGTTTACACCACCAACTAAAGCTAAGACTTCCCCAGTTTTTGTGTTGAGTGTTACCACAGCTCCTTGAGAAAAACCAGCCCTTGCTCCCGAATTTTCAACAGCATTTCTGAGGGAACTTTCTGCTAGTTTTTGCAGGCTGGGATTTAGACCCGTTTCTACAATAAAATTTCCTTCTCTGGCTAGCTGTTCCCCTAGTAAAAACTCTAATTCGTCAAATACATAACTATAGAAATAAGGAGCGATGGTACTTTGCAGAAATTCGCGAGCTTTCGGGTTAATCTCAATTCGCGATCGCCTAGCGCGATCGGCTTCTTCCTGTGAAATTGTCCCCATTGAGCGCATCCGTTCAATTACCCGATCGCGATATTGCACCGCCAACTGATAATTTTGAATCGGGTTAAAACTATTGGGGGCAGGCAAAATTCCTGCCAAAGTTGCCGCTTCTGAGAGAGTCAAATCCCTGGCAGATTTACCAAAATAAAACCGAGCAGCATCTTCAAAACCATACAAGTCAATGCCCAAAAACACACGATTTAAATACGTCAGTAACAATTCATCTTTGCTATAATAAGTCTCTAATTTTAGGGCAACTACTGCTTCCCGAAATTTGCGTCCCGCCGAATCTTGAGTCCCTACATAATCTCGAAACAAACTCCTTGCTAATTGCTGTGTTAGAGTGCTGCCTCCTTCGCGAATTCCACCCCCACGAACATTGGTTAAAAGTGCTCGCAAAACTCCGAGGGGATCTACCCCTACGTGCCAGTTATAGCGGCTATCTTCTGAAGCCATTACTGCCTTAGCTAAATAAGGTGAAAAATCTGGTAATGTCTTTAATTCTAAGTGAGCATTATTTTGAGGAGGACGTAGGGGAGTTTCACCATCACGAGCGTAAACAATCACTGGCCCGTTGACACTTCTTGGTAGAGGACGTACCTGAAATTTTGTTGATTCAATACCTATCAACATCCCGATTAAAGCCGTGGTTCCACTAATACCATAAAGGCCGTAGCGCAATATTTTGGAATACAAAGGTGGCGGATCTATGTACTGAATTTTGACAGCGGCGGCGAGTTCTGGTGGGCCTAATGTAAATACGTCGCCATGACGCAGGGACATACTTTGAATTCGCTTTTTACCACGGTAGATGCCGTTAGTAGAGTTTTCGTCTTTGATCGCAAAAGGAGTTCCCAGCCTAGTATCCCGCGACAGGGATAAATGTAGGTGGCTGACTACGGGATTGCGAATTACAATATCTGAAGATTTGGACGATCGACCTAAAAGATATCGATCGCCCAATAGCGGATAAACCTCGGCCTTGACTGCGCCGGCATCCTGTACCCAAAGTTCGGGTACTTTGGCATTCGGTTTCAGCACTAGCTGGTTAAAATTAACCTTGGCGATAGTCTGGACTGCCTGGGTAATAGCACCCAAGACGGTTTGAGGTTTTTGCGGTGGCTGCGGTGGGGTCATATTTCGCTGTGGACTACGATCGAGCGATCGGCTCTTGGACTATTCTACCCCGAACTTTTGGCTAATTTCGGAATCATGCTCACACTCAGGGTAATTTTTTCCTGGGTGCGATCGATTTTGGGGCCACCAGGGATCACATTGCTTGAGCAAGCTAATCTAACTGTAGGATACATTATGCTAACTAATATCAGTCTTGTCATTGAAGCTTGTCAACAGTTAAATATCATCTATGAAATCCTCACCCCCAACCAAAACTTAATCAGAGTTCAAAATTGCGGTCAAGACTATTACTTTGTTAATTACTGTACACCATTTGACAGCGCAGCAATAATAGAAATATTTAAAGACAAAGAATATACCTATCAATTGTTGAAAGGGAAAATCAGAACTCCTCAAACCGTCTGTTTTGTCTCTCCTTTTTGCGATGACAAGTATCGTCAATATTTGACTTTACAAGATTGTGCACAAATTGCGATCGAAGTAACTAAAATATTTCCCATCCCCATGATTATCAAGAAAAATCGTGGTTCCGCTGGAAACAATGTATTTCTATGTGAAATGCCTGAGCAAATTCAAGCAGCCATTGAAACTGTATTTAATGTCAACAGCAAAGATTATGACTATATTTGCCTCGCTCAAGAATACATTGATATCCGCCATGAATATCGGGCGGTATTTTTCAATAAAAAGCTAGTTTTGCTGTATGAGAAAGATAAATCCGGTGCTAAATTTATGGGTAATTTGAGCCCACTGCACTGGGAGGGCGCAAAAGCTAAGCATATCATTGATTCCAAGATTGTCTCAGAGATTGAAAGCTTTGTGCAGCCAGTGTTTGCAGAAATTAGTGTAAATTATGGTGGGTTTGATATTGCGATCGATCAAAATGGTAAATACTGGTTAATTGAGATTAATTCAAGTCCTAATTACGATATATTTGTGAGAGATAACGATCGCCAAATTGTCGTCACAATGTTTAAAGATATTCTAGAAAGTTTGGTTGTCAACAAAAATATGTAAATGCTCGATTTGAATTTACTCGATCACATTTGGATGGAATGTGCTGTAAGCTGTAGAGTAGCTGAAAGGCTTTAAGCGAAATAGGTTTCAGCCAATAACTTAAAATTCACATTTTTTAATTTAATGTAGCCATCCATAAAAGTCGAGTCATCTTGTAACAATTCTGAATCATCAGGTCGGTAGCTAGGGAGCCAAAAGCTACTCCGAATACTCAACTTACTATATTGATCCTTTCTCTTCTCTAAAGTTTTTTGAAGTAAGTGTTCATAGACAAACTGCTTACGGACGCTTCTGGATTTAATTTCCTCAATTTTGTTTGGATCTCGGAAGTATTTAGTGTCTAAGTATTTGATGTCGATTATTTCCCAAAAACATTCATATTGATTTAAAAATTGTCGAATAAAATTATTAAACTTTTCTCTCATCCACTCAACATCTTGATCCCGAAAAAGTGAAGCATTGAAAACATCAGATCGGGAACCTTTATAGAAAGGACCAGAAAATATACCCAAAGGTTGAAGAATTTCTTTATTAAATCTATCCCAGTCCATAAGCTGTTTTTTTATGGGAAAATAAAAGAAATGATTGAAGTAATACATTTTATGGAGAGATTCTGAATCAAGCGGAAAAGAAATTTCCCAAAATGAGTAGAAATCTGGGGGTAACGGAGCATCAATAGTCATATTGCCCCATCTGTCACTCTTATAGAATTCCTGTAACTTTTGGATAGTATGATCAGAGCTTTGACCAATATAACCAACGTTAGCAGAAATACCAAGGCCATCGATAATGGTTTTATAGCCATAATCATTCCATTTAGTATTAGCACACACGATATAAGTCTTTTCAGCCCTGATTTGACTGGTAATCGATTCAAAGACAATCGCATCTGGAATCAGTGAAGAACCATTTATCTTGGAAGCGTTTGATAAGTCAATGAGCTTAGCAGATGATTTTGCTCTTTCCACGGTTCTAGAACTTAGATAGCGATCATCTAAGTGCAGAAGCAATGACGGATCGACTATTTGTACTATATAGGTCAAACACATCGACTCCCAAACACTATGAAAATTTTTAATTCCCCAAATTTCACCATTTTCTGCTTGATGCCAATTGCCATAAAGAAATAACTTGATTGCTTCGTAATACAGCCAATAATCAGCATCTTTTATGGGTGTGTTATGGTCAATTGTTTCTAAGGCATCCTTGAGTATATCTAAAACCTGCTCATAACTCTGTTCATCAAAAAGACTGTCTTGATTTCCGAGATGGTGCTGACGAAATCGCTCAGCTAATGCTGTAATTTCAGGATTTACCACCTCTCGAAGTTGTTGCTTAATTTCGCAAAAGAGATAGCAATACATCGTGACAATATCAGTAGATTCAAACTGCATTACTCGTCGTGGGAGTAGCATTTCATCGACATAAGCTGCCTGATTAGGTAAATACACAGCTTGGTGTAAGTATTTATGAATCTGGCTGACATCAAACTTGTTACTTCTGCCCAATCGATAAGCAAGGGCTAAAATTTTGGGTTCCTCATAAGCCTTCAAAAAGTGAGTAATAATGTCCAGCTTCGAGTAAAATATATTTTCTGAATCGTCTTCCTCATCTTGAATTTCAGAACCCCGATGACTGTTAATGACACCATCACGATCCTGGGTGCCCAACTCACCAATATCATCGATATAACCTTTCTCAATACAGATTTCTTTAAAAGTGCCTAAAATTTTATAGAGTAGGAAAAACAAATCTCTTTTACCTACAAAAGTGTCAAGCTCAGATAGTCTAGCATCAAAGCCTCTAGGCAGATAAAAATACAGTTCTTCATCTTGTTTTTGAATGCCAACAAACGAGTAACGATCGTGAACCCTTAACTTTAACGAATTGAAGTTAATCATAATTGGCAAATCCTATAAAATATAGCAACCACCTTGGCAGTTAAAATACAAAGCGTAATACATTTTTGAGTGCATTTATGAAGTAATCACAGCGATTTAGATGTTTACGAATTTGGTTTTATTCCCATATTATAGGTCTAATTCTTCGTCGTCCATTATAATGCCATGATTTTCTTGACCAAGATTACATACTTTTATCATAAATTCTTCTGTCAAATCGATAAAATCTGAATAGCCTGTTAATTTTACCGATGGCTTATTTGGAGTCGATAAAAACTGCTCTAACGGTCGTTTATCTCTTGCAAATACACTATCCCAAAGATAAAACATTAATTTATCTTTTACTTGGCTAAGCTCCACTTGATCGTTTTCTGGTTTAATGAACCACCAACCAATTTGTTTATCTTCAATCCGCCGAATCACCTGATGATTTGATTTAATCAATTGATTGATTCCAAAAATACAGTATGGCCACTTTTTTATTTCCTCCTTTTCCTCATAATTGATTACTAGCTTCACATCTCGTAATGCTTTTGGAATATATGCGTCTCCTACTGGAGCATCAACGTATTCCCAGTCCCACCGCCGCTTAAAGGCACTGTCAAGGTAGTAAATTGATTCATCCGAAGTATTAATTGTCGCGAGAATTGACAAGTTATGTGGAATATTAATTCGCCTTTGTTGTAAAAGGCTAAATACTCTGCTGCCAGCAGAATTATTGGTGGCTAACTCCTCTTTCCTTCGTTGGCAAAAGTCTTCACAATTTATTTTATTCTTTTCTTCTTTGATTTCAATTGTTCCATCTTGAATGATTGGCTTTAGGTGCATTGCTTCCAGTAAGCCAACTAACTCCATGTCAGAAATATCCACTTCATAACTCGACCATCCATCACTTTCTCGATCGAGTAACTGAAATACAGTTCCAAAAATAGCCGCCGCATTTCCTCGATTTAATTCATCAATTACGAGCAAGTAATGGTCTTTCTTGCCATCAATTAAACCTTGGTACGCCATTCCCAAAATGCGAATGAAATGCCCTGGATAAAATTTATAAATAACCGAGTTGCCTTGGGTGAGTGGCAATAATTTCCCCATAAAATCAGCATAGGTATACTCTGGATGAAACACTGTCTTGACAGTGTGAGTAGTGTCATCCAATGGAATTTCTAATTTATCTCTAGCAATTTCCCGAATCTGGTAGCTTTTTCCAGTCCCTGGGCTACCAAACAGAATCTTTTGAATCGGCTTAATGTTTTCAGGCATTGAGGCTATTTAGTATTTTTAATATCTTACAGCTATAAGTATAACATATTCCCTTTGGCAAAATCAAAAAATACTTCCATTAGCCTGACATTTGACATAAAATAAACTTAGTCACAATATTTATCACAAAAATGACATCACAACTACTCGAACTAGAGGGAACTTGGGAAGAAATTCTCGCCCAATCAGCCAAATTTTCTGGACGCCGAGTTCGTATTATCGTTTTTGCTGACGAACCTTTGAAGTCAGCCGAAGACTGTTTTCGGCAAGGATGGCACGAAGCAATGACAGGAGAGACTGTACCGGTTTCTGAACTGTGGGAAGGTATTGATGCAAAATAATCCTCCTTTTTTGCATCGGAATGATTTAACCACAGAGAGCGCAGAGAGCACAGAGGAAGAGAAGAGAGAGATGAATAATTGCGATGAAAAGCGAACTTTAGATTACATCCTCTCCAACACCTGAATCCCCAATAATCCTAACCCCAACTTCAAAGTCCGCGCTGTCAAATCACACAAAACTAACCGCGAACTCCTCAATGGTTCCTCAGCTTTCAATACCGGGCATTGTTCAAAGAATTGATTGAATTTCTGACTCAATTCAAACAAATACTGACAAATCCGATTCGGCAACAAATCGCCACCAACAGAATTTATTACTTCATTCAATTGCAATAAATGTTTGGCTAATACCAACTCCGCATCCGACTCCAAAATAACTTTCGCACCAGCATCTAAATTATCAAAATCAATCCCACCTTTGCGACGAATTCCCTGCACCCGCACGTAAGCATAGAGCATATAAGGTGCGGTGTTTCCTTGCAAAGCCAGCATTTTGTCGTAACTAAAAACATAGTTGCTGGCCCGGTTTTGACTTAAGTCGGCATACTTAACCGCACTCAAACCAACTACTTCAGAGACGTTAGCTATAAACTCTTCTGTTTCCTGTCTTTCTTCTACTGCTAATCTTGTTTCTAAATCTGCGCGGGTTCGCACGATCGCCTCATCGAGCAAATCTTGCAGCCGCACTGCATCCCCAGAACGAGTTTTGAGTCTTTTACCATCCTCTCCGCATACCAAGCCGAAGGGAACATGGACAATCTCGACATCTTCGGGAATCCAACCGGCTTTTCTGGCGACTGCAAATACTTGGGCGAAATGGTTGGCTTGTCCCGAATCTGTGACATAAATTATGCGTTTTGCACCGTCTTCTTTGATGCGGTAGCGGATGGCGGCTAAATCGGTGGTGGCGTAGTTGTAACCGCCGTCGCTTTTTTGGACAATTAGTGGTAGTGGTTCGCCTTCTTTATTGGTGAAACCGTCTACAAAAACGCACTTCGCGCCGTCACTTTCTACTAGCAAACCTAGACTGGTTAAATCTTCGACTACTGCGGCTAATAATGGATTGTAAAATGATTCGCCACGTTCGGTTAATTTGATGTCGAGCAAATTGTAAATTACTTGAAATTCGCGGCGGGATTGATCGCACAGCAATTTCCAGGCGCGACGAGTATCTTCTGCGCCGGCTTGCAGTTTTACTACTTCTTGTCTCGCGGTTTCTTTGAAGGTTTCGTCTGCATCAAATCGCTGTTTTGCTTGGCGGTAAAATGCCACTAAATCGCCCAAATCTAGGGCATCAGCAGTTGTTAATGCTTCGGGGTGAACTTCGCGCAAATAGGCGATGAGCATCCCGAATTGGGTGCCCCAGTCGCCGATGTGGTTGATTCTGATGACGTCGTGGCCGATAAATTCGAGGGTTCGGGCGATCGCATCACCGATAATAGTCGATCGCAAATGGCCGACGTGCATTTCTTTGGCGATATTCGGACTGGAAAAGTCGATCGCGATTCTTTGAGGTGCTTCTACTTCAGAAATGCCTAAACGGGGGTCGATCGCGATCGCCCTAACTTCCGCTTCCAAATAAGTCGGTTTCAGCTTTAAATTGATAAAACCAGGGCCAGCAATTTCTGGGGTTTCGCAGATGTCGGCGATGTCGAGGTTGTCTATGATGGTTTGCGCGATCGCGCGTGGGGGCTTTCCTAACTTTTTAGCCAAACTCATCGCCGCATTGCACTGAAAATCTCCAAAGTTGGGATTGCTTGTCGCTGTCAACATTGGATCGGTATCTGAAGCACTTTCACCGAATGCAGTGGTGAATGCTTTGTCAAATCTTGCTTTTAGCTTGGATGTAGTTGAGAACATAATTTATCAGAAGAAGGAAGAAGGAAGAAGGAAGAAGTAATAATGCTTATGGGACGAGCTTTTTCGTGATATGTATCTGATGCTTAATTAGGTAAATTTACTTAGTTATGGCGGAAGTTAGGAATATTTTTACTTCGATACGGCATGATATTTTTTCCGATTGCATCGGCATTCTTCAAACTGTCAACAGTGAACCGTCAACAGTCAACCCTTCTAACACAAAGTGTATTTTATCACAGTTGCGATCGCTACACAAATCAAAAAAAATCACATTCAGTCGATGATCTCGATCGCTATAAAAATTAATTAAACCACTTAAATTAAGGTATGTTAAAATTTTTTCAATCCTCCTAAAGATCTTAAACAAGGAAGTTGCCATGTTATTTCAACCTATTTCTGGCGATCGTTCTCTGACTAAAGCCTTTTATCAAGCTGTAATCGATCGCTTCGATAACGGTTTCAGTCTCTCGACTCAGGCACTATTGCGAGAGTGCACTCTAGGCTTCGCACCCAGCCCCGAAGGAGTCAAAACCTTTTTGATTATCGCGCCGACGCTGGAAGCAGCAGAGCAACTAATGGACAAAATCGATAGTATTTTAGAGCGGGTTGCTGAACTTATGGCTGGAGTTGGACAAGTTGCTCTGTGCGTCATGCCCGTCGGTAGTGAATTCCTAGAAACTGTTGATCGTTCAAGCTTAGAAAAAGTTCCCACTGATTGTCTGGCTTGTAAATTCTTTTCTATTATGTGTGACTGTGAAACAGCCGATCGCTAAAATGAAAAGTTATCAACCAGGAACCGATTTTAGATTTTAGATTTTAGATTTGAGATTTAGAGATAAAATCTAATGATTGAAATCATCAAATCTAAAATCAAGCCATGACGGTAAAACTAACACCGAACCCCAGCTTTAGTTTAACAATTCGCGTTGTCCTGCCAAACCAGCCGGGAATGCTAGCAGGCGTCATCAGCGCGATCGGCTCAGTTGGTGGCAACTTCGGCCAAATTGACTTGATCGAACAAACCCGCGCCACTACTATTCGTGAAATCACCGTCGATGCTTCGAGCACCGAGCACAGTGAACAAATCGTGCAAGCAGTCAAAGCACTGCCCGATGTCAAAGTGATCGATGTGTACGATCGCACCTTCCACTTGCACCGTGGCGGTAAAATCCGAGTTGAAAGCAAAATTTCCCTCAAACGCCAGTCCGATTTGGCAATGGCATACACCCCTGGGGTTGGGCGCATCTGTACTGCGATCGCCAATGACCCCCAACAAGTTTACAACCTGACAATCAAACAAAATACTGTGGCCATTGTTACCGATGGTAGCGCAGTTTTGGGACTCGGAAACCTCGGCCCGATGGCAGCACTTCCAGTCATGGAAGGCAAAGCCATGCTATTTAAAGAATTTGCCGGAATAGATGCCTTTCCTATCTGTTTGAATACCCAAGATACTGACGAAATTATTCGCACAGTCCAGAATATTGCCCCAGTTTTTGGTGGTGTTAATCTCGAAGATATTTCCTCACCACGCTGCTTTGAAATCGAAGCAAGATTACGCGAAACTCTGGATATTCCAATTTTTCACGATGACCAACATGGCACTGCTATTGTCAGTTTAGCAGCATTAATTAATGCCCTAAAAGTAGTGCAGAAATCCATGTCAGAAGTTTGCATTGTGATTAATGGAGCCGGGGCTGCTGGAGTTGCGATCGCCCGCTTGTTACGCAAAGCAGGTGCCGAAAACATCATCATGTGCGATTCCAAAGGTGTTCTGTCAAAGGATCGCACCGATATGAACCCAGAAAAACTTGAATTTGCTGTGGCTTCTGGCGGTACTTTGGAAGATGCGATCGCAGGTGCGGATGTATTTTTAGGAGTCAGCGCCCCTGGAGTTCTGACTCGTTCAATGGTACGTTCAATGGCCGAGAATCGGATTGTTTTTGCAATGGCAAATCCGATTCCTGAAATTCAGCCAGAATTGATTATGGATGATGTGGCAATCATCGCCACAGGCCGCAGCGATTATCCGAATCAAATTAACAATGTTTTGGCATTTCCTGGCATATTCCGAGGTGCTTTGGACTGCAAAGCTGCCACGATTACCACCAATATGTATTTGGAAGCAGCTTATGCGATCGCCTCTTTAGTCAACCCTTCTAAGCTTGACAAAGAATACATTATACCGTCTGTTTTTGACGATCGAGTTGCTACTGCTGTCGCCAGTGCAGTGCAGTTGGCCGCACGGGCTGAAGGCATCGCCCGCGATTAATTTCATTGACAGCAGATTGCAGGTTTATAGGTACTATCAATATCCCTGTAGGGACACGACACTGTCGTGTCCTAATTTGGGCCACTAACTACATCACAACAGCACTAATCAAAGTGTGCACATTGTGTACAACAGTAGTCGTAAAGTTATGAGTTGCAGGCAAACTATCAACCACGATTCCAGCGCACAATAGCATCAGATACAAGATAGAGTATTTAAAGAGCGATCGCGCTACATTCTTATCCTCTGGAGTCTGCAACAGCAACCAAGCTTTTTGGGCAAAAATAACACCCAGGAAAATTGCAGTACCAGCATACACCGGGCCCGCTAAATTCAGCGGATACACTAGCAGCAAAGTGGCAGGAAGCATCAATAATGTGTAAATCCAAATTTGGCGGGCTGTCTCTTCGTCGCCCTCAATTACTGGCAACATCGGTACGCCTACTCCCTCGTATTCGTCACGAATCATCATTGCTAATGCCCAAAAATGTGGCGGTGTCCATAGGAAGATAATCCCAAAGAGCATCCACGCACCCCAACTCAAATCTCCTGTCACCGCAGCCCACCCAACTAGCGGAGGAATTGCCCCTGCTGCACCGCCGATGACGATGTTTTGCACGCTATGACGTTTCAGCCAGTGGGTATAAATTAGGACGTAGAAAACGATGCCAGACATCGCTAACAATGCTGTTAATAAGTTGGCAACTACTGTTAGTAATGTAAAGGATATTGTCGCTAGGGCGATCGCAAAAATCAAAGCATCCCGTTTCTTGACACGCCCGGAAGGAATCGGTCGCCAGCGGGTGCGCTCCATAATATAATCGATGTCGCTGTCATAAATGCAATTAATTGTATTAGCCGACGCGGAAGCTAAAGCGCCTCCGGTGATAGTTGCTAATAACAATAGGGGATCGACTTCTCCTTTGGCAGCCATCCACATTCCTGCTGATGTGGTGATTAGCAACAGTAAAATTATTCTCGGTTTTGTGAGTTGATAGTAACTTTTCACCACTTGCGAAAGATTTTCGTGGAGGCGAGGGCTATTGTTTGTAAGAATTTCTTGCATTGATTGTTATTAATTGTTAGTTGTTTGTTAGTTGTCATTGGGCTGTAGGGGCGGGTTTCACGAGAGATATTTGCTGTAGATACAAAGATTAATAAACCCGATCGCGCCAAGCTAAAACACTAAAGGCTACCAGAGTTCCAAGCAAAGCAGCACCGACTGCTTGGTGGGCGACTGTCAGCGGTTCTACCTGAAGATGCAGCCGGAAAGTTGCTAATCCCAAAACTAATTGAGCAACTAGGCAAACACTCGCCAAATTTCCTAGTTTTCGCAAGTTTGCACTTAGTGCGGGCTGCCGCCAAGCCATAATTGCTACTACTAAAGTGGCTGCGGTAGCTGGTACTATGCCGATGATGTGGCTGTTCATTACCGAGCACAATTCTGAGGAACCAAAACATTGGTGCAATGCCCATCGAGAGCCTACTAATGCTCCTAGCAAACTTTGTAAGTAAACTAACAATGCTGCGATCGAGCTTATCCAAGCTAATTTACCCGTATTGCCTGTAGCTTCGTAGGGAGTTAGCATGAAACCGATGACTAGCAGGGCACAAAAAAACAGTAAAGCTGTTCCCAAGTGAGCGGTAACAATGTCAAATCTCAGCAGTTGTGTGACAGTCAAGCCCCCCAATATGCCTTGAAAAACGATTAGAAATACTGCCCCAGCACTCGCCCAAGGGAGCCATTTTGGGAGACGGCTGCGGTAAAACAAAGATAGTCCTAAAAGCCCGATCGCACTTAACCCGATCGCCGCCGCATCCAAACGGTGAAACCACTCCAGAAATACCTGCAAATTCATTTGCGCTGCGGGGATTAATTGACCATAGCACAGTGGCCAATCCGGGCAAGCGAGCCCCGCATTCATCACACGTGTGGCACTGCCTACAGCCATTAATAGCCAGGTGGCGATCGCTATTTTCCACACTAGGCCGCGGACAATATCTTTTGGCTGCCACTGTACTCCTTCTGCGCTTGGCTGATTTAAAACTGAGTTTGCCATGAACGTTACCTTAGCCTTTGTTATCGATGGAGCTTAATTAGATATTGAATTTTTTTTCCTGCTGGGTTTCTCCGAGCTTAACACTGTTTTTCATAGAAAAACCGTCCATCTATTTAAGATTTGAGATTTGAGATTTTAGATTGGATGACTAAACAATTGACCTTATATTACAAAAGATTTCTGTTATTTTGCTAAACTTAAAAAAAGCTTAATCTTTGCCCTCAACCCTTTATAGTTAAACCATCCCTACAGTCGAGCTTTTGCCCCAAAAATAAAGATATAATTAAGAAAAACTATTTATTAAATAATCGTGATAAATGATACTGAAATTTATAATTTAAAACTAAAGAGTATCAAAAAACTTAAAAAATAGCATTAATCACAAATTAAATTTAGCTAATTGTTCTACCCTAGTATGGATAGGACGGCTAGTAAAACCGCAGTCAACAAATTAAACAAGCCGTAAGCCAGCGACTCCCCAGTCCAGGCGTCGCAGCCCTTACTCAAGGAGTTCCAGGATGGAAAAAGAAACAAGCAAAATACCGGCTTCGCTGTTGACCCTAGTTGGTGGCCTCGCGATCGCAGCTATCAGCTTCTGGTATGGTCAAAACAACCACCTCATGCCAGAGCAAGCCTCGGAACAAGCGCCACTGGTAGACGATTTTTTTAACGTGATGATCACGATCGCCACAGCCCTGTTTATAGTGGTAGAAGGCGCGATCGTCTACTTTGCGATCAAATTTCGCTACCGCCCCGGAGACGAAACCGATGGCATACCCGTTAGGGAAAACTTTGCCTTAGAAATCTTCTGGACAGCAATACCCGCAATTCTAGTGATCGGCGTCGGTATCTACAGCGTTGAAGTTTATAGAGATATGGGAGGCTTTGATCCGGGCGGCAGTCAGGTGATGGCTCACATTCACGACTCCACCCACGCTAGTCATAAAATGCCGAAAGGCAGTGCAATGGCCGCTCCCCTCATCGCCGACTCAGGAGACATGGGATCAGAAATGAGTGCAGAAATGGGTGGCACACCAACCCCCAAATACGGTTTTGGAGCCAAACCTTCCGAGAGTGGCAAATTTGCAGGCCTCACAGTTAATGTCACTGGGATGCAGTACGCCTGGATCTTTAACTACCCCGAAAGCGGTGTCACCTCTGGAGAACTCCACGTCCCCACTGGCAAATCGGTTCAGCTCAATCTTTCCGCCGTTGACGTGATCCATTCCTTCTGGGTGCCCCAATTCCGGCTCAAACAAGATGCGATTCCCGGAATCCCCACCGAATTGCGGTTCGTCGCGACTACACCCGGTGACTATCCCGTCTTTTGTGCGGAACTTTGTGGTGGCTACCACGGCGCAATGCGGACTCGCGTGATTGTTCATACTCCCGAAGAATACGACAGTTGGCTCAAAGAAAGTCTGATTGCTCAAGAGCTTGATGTCGATCGCGCGATCGCAGTTAATCCTGCTAATTTGTCAGAATCGGAATTTCTAGCTCCTTATGTTAGCGAAATGGGAATTAAACCCGAAATCGTCGCTCAACTTCAACCGACTAGAAATTAAAAAAAAGCCAATTAAAAGTTAAAAATGCCACAAGTAATTCAACATTTTTAATTTTTACAGCCGTACCCTGAGCGAAGTAGAAGGGTCGAAGGGTTCAGGAAGTGTCATATCGTTTCCGGTTGCATCGGAATGATTTAACCGCGAAGGCGCGAAGGACGCAAAGGAAGAGAAGAGAGAGATTAATACAGGACGATGAAGAGAGGATTTGATATCATCTTTTCCCTGAGCGAAGTCGAAGGGCTTTCTTCCTTCTTCCTTCTTCCTTCTTCCTTCTTCCTTCTTCCTTCTTCCTTCTTCCTTCATTCTTTCTAATTAAAATTCCCAACATATCAAATGGCACAAGCACAACTTCCAGTAAATACACCGCCAGAAATTAAAGAAGAAAGTTACTCACACCATCCCACAGCATGGAAATGGTACGACTACTTTACTTTCAACGTAGACCACAAAGTAATTGGCATTCAATACCTAGTAACCGCCTTTATTTTCTACCTGATTGGCGGATTAATGGCGATGGCGATGCGGGCGGAACTCTACACCCCCGATTCCGACTTTATGGACCCGAACCTCTACAACGCCTTCCTGACCAACCACGGGACGATCATGATTTTCCTGTGGATCGTGCCAGCGGCGATCGGCGGATTCGGCAACTTTTTAATCCCGTTGATGCTGGGCGCTAGAGACATGGCGTTTCCGAAGCTGAACGCGATCGCCTTTTGGGTCAATCCCCCCGCCGGCATCATCCTCATGAGCAGCTTCTTCTTCGGAGGAGCTCAATCTGGTTGGACATCCTATCCGCCACTGAGCGTGATTACAGCCAACACAGCTCAATCAATGTGGATTTTGTCGATCGTCCTAGCAGGAACATCCTCAATCTTAGGTTCTCTCAACTTTGTTGTCACCATCCTAAAGATGAAAGTTCCAAGCATGAAATGGGATGAACTTCCCCTATTTTGCTGGTCAATTTTGGCAACTTCCGTGCTCGCACTGGTATCAACTCCAGTATTAGCAGTGGGCTTGACATTACTGCTATTTGATATCAACTTCGGCACCTCATTCTACAAACCAGATGCAGGCGGCAACGTCGTTATTTATCAACACTTATTCTGGTTTTATTCCCACCCGGCAGTTTATTTGATGATTCTGCCCATCTTCGGGATCATGTCCGAAGTTATCCCAGTTCACGCCCGCAAACCGATTTTTGGCTATAAGGCGATCGCCTATTCCAGCTTAGCCATTTGCCTAGTCGGATTGTTCGTTTGGGTGCACCATATGTTCACCAGCGGTACACCTCCTTGGATGCGGATGTTCTTCACCGTTTCCACCCTGATTGTCGCAGTTCCCACCGGTGTCAAGATTTTCGGTTGGACGGCTACCCTGTGGGGCGGTAAAATCCGCTACACGAGTGCGATGTTATTTGCGATCGGGCTTTTAATGATGTTCGTCTTCGGCGGATTGACCGGAGTCACATTAGGCACTGCCCCCTTCGATGTTCACGTACACGACAGCTACTACGTCGTCGGCCACTTCCACTACGTCCTGTTTGGCGGTTCAGTCTTCGGCCTCTACGCCGGAATTTACCACTGGTTCCCCAAAATTACCGGCCGGATGTACAACGAAACCTGGGGCCGCGTTCACTTCGTCCTCACCTTCATCGGCACCAACCTAACCTTCCTACCCATGCACCAATTGGGCCTGCAAGGAATGCCCCGCCGGATTGCCATGTACGATCCGCAATTTGAGTCCTTAAATAAGATTTGCACCTACGGTTCAATTCTGCTCGGATTTTCGGTACTTCCCTTCTTCTTCAACATCATTTGGAGTTGGATGTACGGCCCCAAAGCCAGCAGCAACCCTTGGGAAGCCTTAACTTTGGAATGGACAACTGCTTCGCCACCCATCATCGAAAACTGGGAAGTATTACCCGTTGTCACTCACGGCCCCTACGACTACGGGATGAATAATTTCGTTCCGAACATAGATCATTTAGGAGTCCTGATTCCCGCAGGTAATCAAAAAGCTGAATCTTCTACCTCTGTTTTGGTAGCAGAAGCTGCATCGGATGTCAACAATGATGACAGTTGATAGTTTTCAGTTGATAGTTTTCAGTTGTTAGTTGTTAATTGTGTTGGGTTTCGTTCCTCAACCCAACCTACAGAATAGTGTAGGTTGGGTTAAGCGATAGCGAAACCCAACATCCAAAAACAACAAT
>NZ_JAKJHX010000004.1:78518-81583 GCF_021648855.1 Tychonema litorale BBK16
AGAATAGAATAGTGTAGGTTGGGCTAAGCGATAACAAAACCCAACATCCAAAAACTATCCCGTAGGTTGGGTTAAGCGATAGCGAAACCCAACATCCAAAAACAACAATAGAATAGAATAGTGTAGGTTGGGCTAAGCGATAACAAAACCCAACATCCAAAAACAACATAATAGCCATAAACCCGACTTCTTTAATCAGTCGTGTATCTAAAGAAAGATAGTTTCACCTGTTCAATATAGGAGACTTATGCAAGGTTCAACAATTGATAATCCAGAAAGTGTACTCAACTCCTCAGTCCCTCCCGTAGCTGCGGCGAGTGTAGCCGAACACCACGAAGAACATCCAGATTTGCGAATGTTCGGACTCGTGACTTTTCTGATTTCTGAATCCCTAATGTTTGGAGGGCTTTTTGCCACCTATTTATTATTGCGAGGTGGTGCAGAATCTTGGCCGCCCGAAGGCACAGAAGTTGAATTATTGTTACCGACAATCAACACAATTATTCTAGTTTCCAGTAGTTTTGTGATTCACTTCGGTGACAGTGCAGTGAAAAAGAATGATATCAAAGGAATGCGCCTTTGGTACGCCATTACTGCTTTGATGGGCATTGTTTTCTTGGGAGGTCAGGTTTACGAATACATGACCTTGGGTTATGGTTTGACTGAGAATATCTTTGCTAACTGTTTCTATGTGATGACCGGTTTCCACGGTTTCCACGTTTTTATCGGTGTTTGCTTGATTTTGGGAGTTTTGTGGCGGAGTCGCCGCGAGGGACATTACTCAAGTGTGAAGCACACTGGTATCGAAATGGCAGAAATTTACTGGCACTTCGTAGATATTATTTGGATTGTTTTGTTCTTACTGATTTACGTCCTCACTCTTTTCTAAAGTGATAGTAAATTCAGCAGAAACCCCCCACATCTGGGGGTTTTTGAGTCTCTCAGTGAACAGTGAACCCTTCGACCCTTCGACTACGCTCAGGGCGACGCAGTGAACAGTGAACAGTCAACGGTAAAATTGATTTCTACCTCGTCAGCTAAAAGCTAATGAAACTAGCCTTCTTTTCTATACATGGTGCTGCAATGCTAGCGATCGCAGCCACTATTGTCAGTACAGCGATGGTACAAGCACAACCCATTGTTCCCGCACCCGATCGCACTGACACTACTGTCACACCCGACGGCGATCGCTTGAATATTACAGGCGGCCAAACTTCTAGAGATGGAGCGAATCTTTTCCATAGTTTTCAACAGTTTGGGCTTACCGAAGGGCAGATTGCTAATTTTATCTCTAATCCCGCTATTCGCAATATTCTAGGTCGGGTAGTAGGCGGCAATCCTTCTATTATTAATGGTTTAATTCAAGTAAGTGGCGGCAATTCCAACCTATTTTTAATAAATCCTTCGGGCATTGTCTTTGGCCCTAGTGCTAGCTTGAATATTCCGGCGGCTTTTACAGCTACTACTGCTACTAACATCGGTTTTGATTTTGGTTTGTTCAATGTGGCTGGAGCGAATGATTACAGTAAGCTGCTAGGAACTCCGAACACTTTTTACTTTAATCTCAGCCAACCAGGAAGTATTATCAATGCAGGTAATTTAGCAGTTTCACCTGGACAAAGTATAAGTTTAGTTGGTGGTACTGTTGTTAGCACTGGTTCGCTCAGCGCTCCTCAAGGTAATATTATTGTCACTGCTGTCCCTGGCGACAATACAGTTCGCATTAGTCAAGAAGGACATTTATTAAGCTTAGAAATAGGGGTTGTTGACGGGGGATTGTTGGTACAGAATGGGCAATTATCCCTGCCTTTGTCTCTTCCCCAACTGCTTGCCGGTGCAGGTAGGAATTCTGCTACTGGTATCTCCGTTAACGGTGCAGGAGAAGTAATTTTGACGGCGGGTTTGAGGGTGGAAAGCGGGGATGTGGCGATCGCCAATTCTACTGTGAATAGTCAAAATGCTACACTCTCGGCAGCACGTAATCTCACTTTGGTAGAAAGCCAGCTACTTACTGAGAACAATTTGTTTCTGTTGGCAGGAGATACTGTGCGGGTGCGGGATGGCAGTTATCCTTTCAGGGCGATCGCAGGTGGCAATCTGACTATACAAGGTAATCAAAATATTGATATCTTCGCGCTAAATTACCCTAGCCCTGCATTCCAATCCGCAAGGGACATCAGATTATTGAGCAATGGCAATGTTTCCGGTGATGCTCACTTCGCTGCGCGTGGTAATTTTTCTATTCTTACGTTGTCTGGCAACGGCGCCAGTTTTGTGAGTTTGTACGACCCGATTATTCGCTCTAATGGAGATGTGAGGTTTGGAGACTATACTGGAACTTCACTTAAGGTGGAAGCAAAAGGTGCGATCGCGGCGGGAGATATTACTATCACTGGGCCAGATACTACTTTGTCCGGTTCCACTGATCCTGATGCGGCGGTGCTTTCAGGTAGTGCAGCTTTAATTTTGCGATCGGGCGTTTCAACTCTGGCGAATGCTGCGAATCTGCCGCCGAATGTCACCGCAGGGGAGACATTTTTTGCTTCACCGGGTGTTGCTTCGAGCAATAGCATCGGAGTGGGAGCGATTTCGACACCAGGCGGGCCTGTGATTTTGGAGTCTGGAGGGGACATTGGGCTGGATGCGATCGCCACTTCTGGGGGTAATATTACTCTCAAAGCTGGTAGGGACATCGCCGTTACAGGCACTCTTCAGTCTACTGGCGGCAGTATTAACCTCACGGCTGGCAATTTCCTGACAGTCAGTGGCACTTTTACAGGTAGTAACGGTGCAAATATGAGCATTTCCAGCGCTAATGGCACGGGTGGTGGCGCGATCGCGATCCGACATGGGGGAAGTACGATTACACCTTTTATTATCGGCGATGCGACAACGAATGGGACGACGGGAGCGATCGCATCAGGTTCCGAGACAATTTCGCCACAATTATCTGTGCCAGTGCCGCCCAGCACTTATACTCAGGGCAATATTACGATCACTACTTCCGCGCCATCTCCAACACCGCCACCACCAGAACCGACACCATCTCCAACACCGCCACCACC
>NZ_JAKJHX010000005.1:0-24001 GCF_021648855.1 Tychonema litorale BBK16
TAAGGGGAGGGTTGGGGTGGGGTAAAAATATTTATGATTCATTTAGGATTGCTATAGTTATTTATTGAAAATAACACTAAAATTAATTAAGCCTGTTAGTCACAAGAGACTAGATCCTATCCCAATGCAAAACAATCTAAATTCTGAAGCTACACAGTTACTCCTGTCAGCAGCGCAAAATCCAGACGATACAGTCAATCTGTCGCACACTCAAATGGAACAGCAAAAGGCACTGGCTGGTGTGATTGCCAGGATTCGACAGTCCTTAGATTTAGAAACAATATTTAAAACGACTGCGATCGAAGTCCGCAGCTTGCTGAAAGCCGATCGCGTAGGAGTATTTCGATTCTATCCCGAATTGGACTGGGAAGGAGAATTTGTTTCCGAAGATGTCGATCCACAATGGACATCTGCGATCGCTGAAAAAGTATACGACTACTGCTTTGGCGAAAAGTTTTCCCTCCACTACAAAGAAGGTAAAGTCCAAGCAGTTACAGATATCCATAACGCAAATTTAAGTGACTGTCATGTCGATATTCTCGCAAAATTTCAAGTCCGAGCCAATTTAATAGTACCGCTATTAAAAGAAAAAGAACTGTGGGGACTGCTGTGCATTCATCAATGCAGCAATCCTCGCAACTGGTTGGAGTCTGAGATTCATTTTACCAAACAAATTGCCGAACATTTGACAGTTGCAATCCAGCAAGCTGAATACCTGAAGCAAGCTCAATATCTAGCAGAGCAACAAAAAGCCCTAACAGCAGTGATCGCTCGTATTAGAGAATCATTTGATCTAGAAACAATCTTCCAAATCACTGTTTTTGAAGTTCGTAAACTGCTCAAAAATGACCGAGTAGCAGTGTTTAGGCTCCCTTCTGAATTAAAAGAAAAAGGTCAATTTATTTACGAAGATGTTGACCAAAGCTGGATTTCCATTATTAGCGAGCCCGTCTACGAATACCAGTTTATAGAAAAGTTTTCTCCCCTGTATTTCCGGGGTAAAGCGAAGGGAACTTCAGACATTTATTTAGGAGAACTGGATGAGAATTACCTGAAAATTCTCAAAAAATTTCAAGTTAGAGCTAACATAGTGGCTCCATTGCTAAAAGGCAACGAACTTTGGGGATTACTGTGCATCCATCAATGCAGCGCCCCGCGCCGGTGGGAAGCCTACGAAATAGAATTTGTTAGCCAAATTGCCGAACAGCTAGGAGTTGCCATCAAGCAAACAGAGTATTTGGAACAAATACAAGTACAATCAGCTCAACTGGCAAAAGCAACAGCGCAAGAAGAAGAGGCAAAACGGCAAAAAGTCCTCGCTATTACTATTGATAAAATTCGCCAATCCCTCGATATTGAAACTATTTTTAATACCGCTACCGCCGAAGTTAGACAACTGCTGCAAGCTGACAGAGTAGCCATTTATCAATTTCATCCAGACTGGAGCGGGACATTTGTAGCAGAATCGATCGCAAGTGGTTGGACACCGCTGGTTAACGTTCAGTCTCCTATTGCAGATACCAACCTCCAAGAAACTCAAGGTGGCAGGTACAAAGACAATCAAACTTTTGCTGTCGATGACATCTATGAAATAGGACACGCAGATTGTCATATTGCTTTGTTAGAACAACTCGAAGCAAAAGCTTATGCGATCGCCCCAATTCTTCAGGGAGAAAAACTCTGGGGCTTGCTAGCAGCTTATCAAAACTCTGAACCGCGTCATTGGCAACAGCATGAGATAGATTTACTTGCTCAAATTAGCACACAACTTGGCATAGGCTTGCAGCAAGCTGAGTATGTCAAACAGCAAGCTGAATATGTCAAACAAGTTCAGACACAAGCAGCGCAATTGGCGAAAGCAACCGATCGGCAGAGAGCACTTGCCACGACTGTAGAAAAAATTCGTCAGTCTCTCGACATTGATATTATTTTTCAAACTACAACTCAAGAAGTTAGACAATTATTGGAAGTAGAGCGCGTAGCAATTTATCGATTTTACCCTGATTGGAGTGGTGAATTTGTTGCTGATTCCATCGTCACTGGTTGGACTCCAATAATCACAAATCAGTCTGACATTGCCAACGGTTTATTGCAAGAAATTCAGGGAGGAAAGTATCCCAGAAATGAAACTTTTGTGCCGATTTTACAAGGCGAAAAACTCTGGGGATTACTGGTGGCATACCAAAACTCTCAGCCCCGCTATTGGCAAGACGACGAAATTAATTTGCTAGCTCAGGTGAGCGTGCAACTGGGAGTCGCACTTCAACAAGCTGAATTACTAACACAAACTAGGCAGCAAGCAGCAGAATTAACCGAAACCTTGCAGGAGTTAAAGCAGTCTCAAACCAGACTAATTCAAGGAGAAAAAATGGCTGGCTTAGGACAATTAGTCGCTGGAGTTGCCCATGAAATTAATAACCCTGTAAATTTTATTTTCGGCAATTTAGTTCATGTGAAGGATTACACTGAAGCACTGCTAAATTTGATTGGTATTTATCATAAACATTATCCAGATCCAGTTCCAGAAATTCAAATAGAAGAAGAAGATATTGATTTAGACTTCCTCATGGAAGACTTGCCAAAAACTTTGACTTCAATGAACATGGGGGTCGATCGCATTAAGGGAATTGTTTCGTCGCTGCGTACCTTTTCTCGGATTGACGAAGCTCAAATGAAGCCAGTTGACATCCACGAAGGTATTGACAGCACGCTGTTAATTTTGCAGCACCGCTTGACAGAAAAGAGTGAGTATCCGAGTATTAAAGTTATTAAAGAATATGGTAATTTACCATTGGTTGAGTGCTATCCGGCTCAACTAAACCAAGTGTTTATGAATATTTTGAGCAATGGGATTGACGCTCTGCAAGAAATGTGCTTGCACGGAGTTTCTGTAAAAACTCCGACAATTCGCATCCGCACAAGTGTGATTCTCGATCGCGTGGCGGTTTGCATTAGCGACAACGGCCTTGGTATTCTAGAAGATACGCGATCGCGCATCTTTGACCCCTTCTTTACGACAAAAGCGATCGGTAAGGGAACTGGTTTAGGGCTGTCTATCAGCCACCATATTGTTGTTGAAAAACACCAGGGTCAATTGCGGTGTATTTCCGATCGCGATCGAGGTACTGAATTTTGGATTGAGATTCCGATCGGGCAAGAAATCAATCAATTTTAGATTTTATATTGTCGAAGCATAAATTTTTCTTGGGAGTCACAGAACCTGATGTCGATCGCAATCAAAACTCTAAACTATAATGATGTAGGAATTCTCAGGAATATCGATCCTGATGTATTTGATGACGCGATCGACCTACAGCGACCCAAAGAGTTCCTAGCAGATCCGCGTCACCATCTGGCTGTTGCGATCGGCATAATTCATGGAATAGTTGACATTATGTATTATAAACCTACCTTCTGAGTTGTCAGGGGTAACTCCACAATCAACTCAGTTCCTTCACCAACCTTGCTGACACACTGAATCCTGCCACCGTGAGCTTGAACAATCACTTGATAGCACACTGAAAGTCCCAAGCCAGTGCCACTTCCTACGGGTTTAGTAGTAAAAAATGGATCGAAAATCTTGTCTTGATTTTTTGCAGAAATGCCTTTCCCAGTGTCACGAATAGAAATAGTTACCCATCCTGGTTCTTTCACAAAGGTGCGAATGGTCAATTCCCCTGGTTTTTCAGTTTCGTTGATAGCATCTAGAGCATTGTCAATCAAGTTATAAAATACTTGATTGATTTGACCTGCATGACATTGAACTAGGGGCAAACTTCCGTATTGTTTCTCTATTTTGACATTTGATTTTAGCTTATTTTGTAGCATGAATAAACTACTTTCTAAGCCTTCATTCAAATCTACAGCTTTTAATTCAGAGTGATCTAGGCGAGAAAAATTCCGCAGCGTCGTCACAATCGAGCGAATTCGACCACTGCCTTCTCGCATGGAATTGAGCAATTTGCCAAAGTCTTCTCGGATGTAATCTAGTTCTAATTCTTCATTGATCCTAATAATTGTTTCTGCTGCTTCTGGGCAAGCATTCCCAGCTAGTTCGAGGGATTCATTCAAGACTTTAACGTATTCTTGAGCATGGAACAAGTTAGCATGGATGAAATTGTTAGCATTGTTAATTTCGTGAGCAATTCCTGCTACCATTTGCCCCAAGCCGGACATTTTTTCGCTTTGAATTAGTTGCTGTTGAGTCGATCGCAATTCTGCTAACGTAGCCTGCAATTGCTGGGTTTGAGTTTGAGATTTTACCGCAGCTTCTTGGACTTGGCTGTAGAGTTCGGCTTGCTGAATGGCGATCGCCATTTGGTCAGCTATCTGGGATAGTAACTCGGTTTCTTGTTGCTCCCAATTCCGCATATCGCCACACTCGTGAGCAATCAGCAAACCCCATAGTTTACCAGGGAATTGATGATTCTGGTTGACTGCTGAGTGGGAATTTTCTTCGGTTCTTGATGTAACAATGGGGACAATCAGATTAGCTTTTACCTGCAAGCTATCTAGAAAATCTACGTGACAAGGCTGTAAACCAGCGTTAAAAACATCATTGATTGCTCTAACTCGTCCTTGCTGATACCAATCGGCATAATCACCTTTAAAACACTTATCCGCACCCATATCTCCTAAAATTGAGGGCCAAGGAATAGTCATATCTTCAACTACAACTTTTCCCTGCCAGTTGTCTTGGAATTGATAGATAATTACCCGATCGCAATTCAACAGTTGGCGAACTTCCCTGACTGCTGTTTGCAGGATAGTTCCTAAATCGAGGGTACTGCGAATTTGGTTGCTAATCAGGCGTAGGAGAGATTCCTGTTCGGCTTGGCGACTGGTTTGGCTGTACAATTTAGCTTGATTGATTGCGATCGCCAATTGCGAAGCCACGCCTTCTAACAACTGCCGTTCCCAATCAGTCCATTCTCGTTCGCGATCGCACTGGTGCAAACCTATTATGCCATTCACTTCGCCTTGATAGCGAGTAGCAACTGCCAGCATAGATTTAATCTCTAAATCTATGGCAATTTGTCTACTCCGTTCGTTCAATCCTGGAAAATCTATAAACTTCGTCACCGCTAAGGACTCTTGTTGAGACACGACGGCTTCCAAATGGGGATTACCAGCGATCGGTACTTTCATACCTAACTGCATCGGGTAATCTCCCGCGTTATACTCTCCCCGTGTATTCAACGTGGTGTCTGTACTTGATTCTGTGACTAAAATACTCGATCGGCTACAATTTAGCGCTTGGCCTAACAATCGGCACGCCGATGTCAAAATTTGTTCTATATCAAGAGTGCTCCGAATTTCGTTATTAATTTGGTTGACTAGATTTGATAGCTGAACTTGTCGCTGCATTTGGACGATTAGAACTTTTTGTTCATCTATTTCTGGCAGTGAGAGGCCTTGCTGCTGTTTCCAGTTTTCTGCTTCGGAAAAACTAGAATTTGATCTCCGCGAGTTTTTGTTTTTTTGATGTATCTTTAGAGACATATTTATTCAGTAGTTTTTAAGTATTTCAATTTAGTCTGAGTTTTTATACCTATGCCTACCCCGCCAACAGCCTTAGCAAACCTACACTGACTGTTTAACTTGAAAATATTATAAAGGATCGAGCTAGAGCTTTGCCAGTAATCACTTTACATATATTTACAATTGTCAAATCAACCATCCGTAGTAACTCGAACTGAATACTTGTTTGCGCCTACTCTGTTAATCAATATGAAAAACTCAAACGGCGAGAATTCCCCCCCGGAAACAACCACTGCCAATTTCAAGTATCGATTAAATAGTAAAACTGAGATTAGAATAGCTTTGGCGATCGGAAATTCGCGCCTGCACTGGGGATTATTTTTGGGCCAAACTGTTCAGGAAACATGGGATACACAGCATTTGAGTATTGACGCTGTTTCACAGTTATCTGAGAATGAAAGGATAGAATTTCTAGTGCAGAGTGCGATCGCGCCGATCGAGAAAAAATATGCTCAAAAGCTCCTTTCTCTTTCTACTAATCCCGAACTTGCGTCGCGTCGCGCACAACAGTTTGTTTTACTACCTCTAATTTTAGCTTCAGTTGTACCCGATCAAACAGCCCTTTGGCAGGGTTATCCCGATGTCAGAGTTATTACTTTAGACCAGTTACCGATGGAAGGACTCTATGCGACCCTGGGAATTGACAGAGCCCTGACTTTGTTGGGTGCTGGCCTCCAATTAGGTTGGCCAGTTTTAGTTGTAGATGCTGGTACAGCCTTAACATTTACTGGAGCCGATGTCAATAGGCGTTTAGTTGGGGGCGCGATTCTACCAGGTTTAGGGTTGCAATTGTCATCTTTAGGAGAGAAAACTGCTGGTTTACCTATAGTTACTTTACCATATAATCTGCCCCAGCGCTGGGTAAAGGATACTGAGACCGCCATTACAAGTGGAGTTGTGCATGGAGCTGTATCAGCCGTAAATGATTTTATTCAAGATTGGCTGAGATTATTTCCTAATAGCAAGATAGCTATCACAGGTGGCGATCGTACTTTGTTATTAAAATATCTCGCATCAACCTTTCCCGATACAGCCGCAGCGATAATTGAGGCACCAGAAGCAATTTTTTGGGGAATGAGTCGATTTTAGATTTTAGATTTTAGATTTCAAAATTGATATCAATTCCGGCGCAGCCGGAATGATGAGGACACGGCAGTGCCGTGTCCTAATTTCTACTTAACAAATTCCTGAATATATTTAGCCACAAGATCTGGCGATTCCAATGGCAAATTGTTGCCCCCGGAGTTTATAAATTGGATCTCACCATTAGCAGCCAGAGCAGCATAAGACTGACAGAGAGACGACGAAGCATCAGCCTGATCTTGAGAGTGCTGCAACAACAACAAAGGAGTTCTCAATTCAGGCAACTTTGCGTCAAGCAACTCCGCCTTAATTTCTGCTTCCCGCCGCCCAAACAGTAGTTTCATGGCAACTGGAGAATCTATCAACTGGTTTCTGAACATTAGCAGTTCGTCAATCTTTGTTTCTTTGCCGAACCACTTAGCTATGGGATAAATCGATCGCAGCAACCAGTAAGCCACAGGAGGTTGAGTTGTCAGCCACTGGGCTGTCTGCCAACGTCCGCGTAGGCTTGTATTCACCCCTTCTGGGGCTAACAAGACCAAACCCTGCACGCGATCGGGATATTTGAGCGCGTAGCTAGTAGCCACCCAACTGCCCAAAGAGTGACCTATTAAATAAACCTGTCGCAGATTCAACGTATCGAGGTATTGGGCGAGACATTCTACTTCCAGATCGATCGAATAACTCGTATTAGGGCGTTCCGAATCGCCAAATCCCAGCAAATCCGGTGCGAAACAGTGGTAGTCGGGACATAAATACTCGATCGTCCTCAGCCACTGATTGCTAGTATCCCAAGAACCGTGTAAAAATACCAAATTTGGGCCCAGGCCGACTTCATGCCAGAATATGTGTCCTAAAGAAAGTTTGACGCGAGAATTTCGTAGCTGTGAGTACATCCGGTTAAATACTTTTATATAGAGAAATTAGAATTTAATCTTCTGGGATGCCAAATTAAACAAGGAAAAAATTTAAACTTTTTTCAATTTACAACAGTGAGACCTTGAAAATAGTTCTGCAAATGCTTGTCGCTATCATGGCTGAACTCGCCCTCCGGCAGTGCTGTTGGCAAAAAAGCTTTCACTTCGCTGACTTCGAGTGTATCCTGAATTTGTATCGTTCCCTGCACATCCGCTGCCACAACGATACAAATCGAGTGAAGTCGAGGATCGCGATCGGGTTCAGAGTATACTCCCACCAAACGGCGGATTTTTACCAGCTCTAATCCTGTTTCTTCAGCCAATTCCCGCCGGACTGTTGTGGTAATATTTTCGCCCCAATCCACCATACCCCCCGGCAGTGCCCAGCAACCATTGTCCCGGCGACGAATTAACACAATTCGTCCATCAGGTAATATCGGGATGATACCAGTACCAGTAACGGGATGACGAAATATTAGTCCTAGGACAGTTTGTCCAATTTGCCACAATCGACGCATAAACTCAAAAAATTTAGGGACTGAGTAGGGATTTTTGGCCGCCAAGCTCGCGGCTCAAGAGTCGGAATTTTTAACTTTTAATTAACCTGAGATGCCAGTTAAATCAGTCAAAACTTCGATCGCATGAAATTCTGGTTTAACTTTGCGATAAACCTTGTTTATCCTACCATCAGGGGCGATCGCGAAAGTCATCCGATTAATTCCCATAAACTCTTTCCCCATAAACTTTTTTAGTCCATAGCAACCGTAGGCTGTAGAGACTTTGGCATCTACGTCGCACAACAGAGGAAAAGGCAGTTGATGTTTAACTGCAAATTTGGTATGGGATTGAGGCCCGTCAGTGCTGATACCAAACACTACAATATTTCGGGACTGATAATCCGAGTAAATGTCTCGAAAACCGCAAGCTTCTTTGATACAGCCTGGGGTATTGTCGCGAGGATAAAAATATAGTATGATATTATGCCCTAGAAAATCTGCCAGATGCACAAAATTGCCCGCAGCGTCGGGCAAACTGAAGTCAGGAGCTAAGTCGCCTAGATTAAGTATCATTTGTGCCATTTGTCAAGAGTTTGTAGATTTTTTTTTCGGCTTTGGCCTATAGCCTGCTATGATCTATTAGTCAAAGTGAGTAGATAAAGCCGAAGTTAAGGCTTAAAGGCTGCTTTGACAGCAGCCGTTTTATTGTTTATTAGTGAGGTCCGAATGGCTAAACGCCGTAATCTCAAGAAAGAGAAGGCACAACGAAATCAAGCATACGCCCGCAAGTTTCGCAAGCGCAGAAATCAAGATATGTTCTCTAACAAGAGAAGACGATTTGACGGAGGCAACGGTGGTGGCATGGGCGCCATGACTGGCGGCGGCAGAGACAAAGATATGGCCGCCGCTGAAGATTAATCGCTGAGCCGATCGCGCGCAGCAATCAGTGATTTCCTGACTTGTTCAAATCCGGTGCCCCCGTAACTATTGCGAGCCGCTACCACTTGCTGAGGTGCGATCGCGCCGTAAATGTCAGTCTCAAAAGCTGGGTGCAATTCTTTCCACTCCTCAAGTGTCAAATCTTTGAGGAGTTTGCCCCCCAACAGGCAGGTTTTGACCACTTTGCCCACGAGGTTATAAGCTTCCCGGAAGGGAACGCCTTTAGTGGCCAAGTAGTCTGCCACGTCTGTAGCATTGGAAAAGTCTTCTGTGACAGCCGCAGCGAGGCGATCGCCTTGAAATGCGATTCCTTCCCGCAACAAAATCGTCATTGCTTCCAAACAAGCTTGTACAGTTTTCACACCATCAAACAAAGCTTCTTTATCTTCTTGTAAATCTTTGTTATAAGCCAAAGGCAGTCCCTTCATCACTACCAACATCGCCTGCAAGTGACCAAAAACTCGCCCAGCCTTACCCCGCACCAATTCTGGCACATCAGGATTTTTTTTCTGGGGCATAATGCTAGAGCCCGTAGCACAGCTATCTTTGAGTGTGATAAACCCAAATTCGTGAGATGACCACAGAATCATTTCTTCTGACAATCGACTCAGGTGTACCATGATCAGACTGGCTGCTGCGAGAAATTCGATCGCAAAATCTCGATCGCTAACTCCATCCAAGCTGTTAGCATAAACCTTGTCAAAATGCAATAGTTCCGCAGTATAGTGTCGATCAATCGGAAAAGTCGTCCCCGCCAGCGCACTACAACCCAGAGGCGAAATATTTACCCGCTTGCTGACATCGCCGAGACGTTCCCAGTCGCGATCGCTCATTTCAAAATAAGCTAACAGGTAATGAGCCAAACTAATTGGTTGAGCGCGTTGCAAATGCGTATAACCTGGAATCAAAGTTTCTACATTAGGCTCAGCAATCTCTAGCAAAACCCCTTGAAATTCCCGTAATTGCTCGCGGATTTGGGCAATTTTTTCACGCAAATACAAACGAGTATCAGTACCAGCTTGATCATTGCGCGATCGAGCCGTGTGCAATTTTTTCCCCGCATCACCGACTATTTCCGTCAGTCGCTTCTCTACAGCAAAGTGAACATCTTCTGAATCAATGCCCGGTACAAACAGTCCTTGTTGGTATTCCCGACGAATTTGTTCCAAACCATTGACTAATTGTTCACCTTCTGCAACTGAGATAATCCCAGTTTTCGCCAGCATTTTCGCATGAGCTACAGAACCAGACAAGTCGTACTCAATCAATTCAATGTCAAAGCCAATACTCGCATTGAATCGCACGATTGCTGGATGCAAAGCCGATTCAAATCTTTGACTCCAAGTTTGTTGTTTTGTCATTTTTGAGGAAATAAAGAGGAAGAAAGAAGGAAGAAGGAAGAAGGAAGAAGGAAGAAGGAAAAACACCCTTCGACACACTGCAACTACGCTCTTCTTTGAGAACCCCGACTTCTTTTAAAAAACGGGGGTTTGTGGATTTTATTTTTTTTTGGTCTCTTTTTGAACCCCCCAGATTAAAAAAAGAGGTCGGGGTTCTGGGTATTCAGTTATTTTGAGATTGGCCCACTAACGAAATGTTCCCTTAAAAAACCAGCCCACAAATATACCTATAGCAAAAGCTGCTATTTGACCACTAGAGACAAAATGGTTCCAAGCTTTCTGAAAATTAGTAAAAATCTCATAGCTCTGACCCAAAATTGGTGTCAAACTTAAATGAGACTTCAAAACTAACAAATGAACAGCATCATTCCAATTAAACGAGCTAATAAATCCAACCGTTGTTTCAATCATCAAATTAACTATCATGGTGATTTTCTTCTGTAGCAAGTGTTACCCTCAACACAACCAGTGTCATGTCATCTCCATTCTGGTTGCCAAATCCGATAAATTGTTGAACTCGATCGAACAAATAGTTCAAAATCTCCTCAGACTCCTGATAATTTTGACAAGCCCACTGAAAAGCATCAGTCAAATTGTCCTCATCAAAACGCTCACCGATTTGATTCGCAGCATCAGTAAAACCATCAGTGTAATAAATAACAGTATCTCCAGGCTGCAATTGCACCTGTGCCTCTTGGTAGCGCGAATCTGCATCCAACCCAATTAGCATCCCTTCTAGAGTATCGAGCCGCTCAATAGAATTAGTCGCTGCTTGCCAAAGTAAAGGCGGGTGGTGAGCAGCATTACTGTAAGAAAGAATGCGAGTTTTCGGGTCGTACTCCGAATAAAACAGAGTCACAAAACGGTGGGAATTTTCCAAATCCGCGTGCATTACCCGGTTTAAATGTTGCAGAATCATTGCAGGCGAGTGACGGTTCAAAACCTCTGCCCGTAGCATACCCCGTGTCATCGTCATCAACAGACCAGCGGGAACACCTTTGCCCATCACATCGCCGATCACAATGCTCCAGCGACCCTTGTCAATTCTTGACTTGAGATTTTTGATCAGGGATGGGGGGTGTTCTCCCTCATCGTCCTTACCTATAGGATCATAATCAGCGGGAATAAAATCATAATAATCTCCGCCAACTCTGCTAGCTGGTTGACAGCGGGCCGCCACATCCAGACCGGGAATTTTCGGGCAGCTACGGGGTAGCAGTCGCACTTGAATTTCAGCGCCAATTTCTAACTCTCTGTCTAAGCGCTCTTTTTCTGCCAACTTAGCATTCAGCTCATCTTTGGCGATCGCAACTGCGGTTTGATCTGCCACCAACCGGACTAATTTCTGTCTCCCAGGCGTGAACAAATATTGCGGGTCACTGCTAAAAACATAAAGCCGTCCCCGTTCCAAATTATTCAGTAAAATTGCTGCACCAAACAAGTGAACATCCGGGCCCAAAAAGCGACTAACTTGAATATCAAGATTAGAAGTTTGTCCTGAGTTTCCCGACATGAACTCTGCCCCAGTTCCCACACCAGTTGTCACTTGCTTCGTGGCAATTTCCAGTGCTTTTCGCATATCTTGACACTGCTGTCCTGCTTGACAGTGTAACTGCTGGAATCTGACTTGACCATTAGGCTTGAACAGTACCAAAGCTCCCCCTTCAGCATCGGTAATACGAGTCGCGACAAGAGGAACCAACTCCAAAAATTGATTGAGATTATTAAAAGTTCGGAGGGCAAATCCCAGGGAACTCAACATATCTTGAACATTTTGCTGATATCGGTGCAAGCGCGCCACCAGTTCTTTGAGCGCGAAGACTGGCGTCACGTCGATGGAATTCCGACCAGAAGGGCGGTCAGCAGGTTGAGGTGAGGGGCGAGGCAAAGGCACAGCAGTCATTCAATTTTGGATTTTGGATTTTGGATTTTAGATTTTAGATAAGATTTTAGATTCAAGGATTTTAATTGATCTTAGTCATGAGATTGCGATCTGTGTCTCCCACCAAAACTTGGGACAGCTAAAGATACATCTCAGTCAAAAAATCAAAAACCTAGAATCTGAAATCGAGCAAGGCTTCAACAAATTCGTAGCTAGAAAACGGGCGTAGGTCTTCGATGCTTTCACCGACTCCAATAAAGCGGATCGGTAGCCCTAATTGCTGCACCACTGCTAGAGCAACACCACCTTTAGCAGATCCGTCGAGTTTTGTCAAGACTACTCCACTTAATTTTGCGGCTTCTGCGAAAACTTCGGCCTGTCGCAAACCATTCTGACCCAGTGTTGCATCCAAAACCAGTAGAGATTCTACGGTAGCGTCAGGGGCTTTTTTGTCTATAATGCGACGGATTTTACTTAGTTCATCCATCAGGTTTTTTTTGTTTTGCAGGCGGCCTGCGGTGTCTACGATCAGGAGTTCTGTATCTCTGGCTTGGGCTGCGGTAATCGCATCAAACACTACAGCAGCCGGATCGGTATTTTTTCCTGGATTGGCAATAATTTCTACACCGCTACGGGCTCCCCAAACTTTGACTTGTTCGACGGCGGCGGCCCGGAAGGTGTCGGCTGCACCAATTAGAGTTTTGTAGCCTGATTTTTGGGCAATGTGGGCAAGTTTGCCGATCGTCGTTGTTTTTCCGGCACCATTAACTCCTACAATCAACCAGATATTAAAGGTGTCTTTTTCTGGGGCAAAAGTCAGGCTGTAAGCGGGATTGCCGATCGCACTTTCGGAACAAGGTGCATCAAGGATCTCGCGCAAAATGGTTTTGAGGTAGGCTAAGGCCTCTTCTGGCGGTAGCACTTCTTCTCTGAGTCTGGCTTGGAGACGACTAATAATGATGTCGGTGGCTGCAACTCCGACATCGGCTTGCAGTAGTAAAGTCTCAATTTCCGCTACTGCATCTTCATTGAGCGGGCCTTTACCAACGATCGCCTTAAGTCGATTAATTAAGCTACGACGGGTTCTTTCTAAACCTTTTCGCAGTTTTTGCAACCAGGTGATTTCTTCGACGGATACTTGATCCGGGCGGCGGCCTTGGCTAGCTAGAATCTCTGATGACCACAGGAAACCTTCGTCAAAGGCAAAACCGGGAATTTCTTCGATGATCGCGGCTCTAGCGGCTGCTGCTGCGACGATCTCTGGTTCTTCGATGGCGGTTTCTTTGAGGCGTTCGATGCGTTCGAGGCGATCGGCCTGAGCTCTGGCCCAAAACGGCAGGGCTTCCGCTGATTCAGCTTCAATCTCTGTCGTAGCAGTCTCTCCGTCTGATTTCATCGATGTGGAATCGACAATCTCAGTTGCAGGTTCGGCAATTTCTATAGTTTCTGTGGCAACTTCTAATTGCTGAGTTATTGGTTCAACAATGGCGATCGATTCTGCATCGGTTGCTTCAACAATTTCTGGTTCAGAAATTTCTGATATTTCTGTAGCAACTTGTGCTATTGGTTCAGGAATTGCGATCGCATCAGGTACTTCAAAAGCATCTGATTCCGCAACATCTGTTTCGGCTGCTGGAACCTCAGTTGCTGGTGTCTCGGTAATTTCTGTTTCAGGTTTTTGCTGTTTTTGAATATTTTTATAAGCAGCTTTCGCCCAATTTAAATAATCCTCAGCTACAGCCGGAGAATCTGAGTCTGTGGTTACATCTGTTTGAGACTCAACTGTTGTTGATTCTGGCTGTGAATCTGCTTGGGGCTGTTCGGGAGTTTCTTGTTCGGAAGAAGAGCCGCTTTCACTGTACTGACGACGAAACCAATTAAAAACCATAGAATTAAATGGGGAATAGGGAATAGGGAATAGGGAATAGGAAATAGGGAATAGAGAAGAAGAAAGAAAGGATGATTAATCACTAATCAATGACTAATGACTAATGACTAATGACTAATGACTAATGATTAATGACTAATGACTAACTGCTTGTGCATTAATGCGATCGACAACTCGGCGTAAAACTCCGTTGATGAACCGATATCCTTCCTCGCCACTGTAGCGTTTTGCCAGTTGGACAGCTTCGTTGACACCGACTTGTTCGGGTAAACCGAGATATAGAATTTCAGCGATCGCAATTCTCATAATATCTCGATCGATCCTAGGCAAACGTTCTATTTGCCAATCCACCAGAGCTTCTTTCAGCAATTCATCAATTTGAACCCGATTAGCGCTGACTTTTGCCAGAATTTGCAAAGCATAGGTGCGGACATCTTGCTGGTTAGCTAGCTGAATGATTTCGGGAAACTCCATAGCTGAACCCAGACGGTTAATTGCCGTTTGGGTAAGTTCCACAGCTTCACGCACCATTGCTCTAGCGCTTTCTAAGTCTGGGGCGCGGATTTCGCTCGAAAGCAGTTTGTCGCTTCCCCGCTGGACTTCGGAGGCTGCGCTTTCTAGGGATTCTTGAACTTCTGTTGTCAGAGTGCGGATGGCGGCGAGGACGACATCTTGCAGTTTCTTGGCTTCTAAAAGTTCTGGATTAGATGGGAGTTGGCTGATGCCGAGGAGTGCGAGTTCGCGTGCGGTTTCGCGGGCTTTTTTCATAGTTTTTAGATAGAAATTGGGAATTTAGGAATTTTGGGATTGTTGAGATTGTTTAGAGGCTAGTTAATAGCATAGACTTGGACTGTAGCAGAAAAACTGCTAAAAAACCTGCCCTCATTCATGATTTCGGTGGGGGCAGGTTTTGTGCAAAATTAATGATGTGTTAATTTATTCTTCTTCTACTGGGACAGGACGATATCTTACATCGGGCATTATGGACTCAAGTGTTTTGCTCTTGGTGTTTTCGGCTGTTACTATAGCTGAGTTGCTGGGGTTGACAATGCCGCCGGAGATGATGACTTTAAACGCATCTTCGATCGACATTGAAAGATTAACCAAATCTGCTTCCGGGACAATAGCATACCATCCGGTGGTGGGATTGGGAGTAGTGGGGATGAAAATGCCGATCGGACTTTCGCCAGAAAGATGAGGTGGAATATCATTATTCTCGATCGTACCAGTCACAAAAGCCAAAGTCCAGATTCCGCGCCGAGGATACTCTACCAAAACCACACGGCGAAATTTGTCATCCGACTTGAGGATAGTTCCTAGTAGTTGTTTGAGAGTTTTGTAAACAGAGCCCGCCAGGGGAATTGGCTGCAATAGACGTTCACCCAAGTCTAACAACCATTTCCCGAAGATATTGCGGGCCATCAGACCAATAATCGTAATGCTCAGCAGGGGTACAGCCAACCCTACCAAGAGATTCAGCAAATTCACCAAAATCGGGTTGAGTCCGTCAAAAGGGTTAATTTGCTTGGGAATTTTGGTGAGAAAATTAATCACCCAACTGGCGACAGTGATTGTCAGCCAGATGGTTGTAGCCAAGGGTATCACTACCAACAGACCTGCGATCAGGTCGTTTTTTAAGTCTTGTTTGATGCGTTGGAGCACGGGTGGTCAACTCTCCTCGTAACTGGCTGTTATTGTAAAGATTGATTGCAAATTGGCGACCATCTTTAATATACGCGACCTATTGTATATTTTAAGACTGTTTTGCTCAGAGTGTACAAAGAAGGCGATCGGCTTTAGGGTGCGTGGTCAGCCGGGGCTGATTGACGGTAAACTCAAGTCAGGAGTTGTCGAGTCTGCCGGAGTTCGATCAATGTCAATCAATCGCCTGTCTCAAATCGCAAAAAAACTGAAATTACTGCGAGAACGTAAAAACACTTTTGAACAAGAAACTATGATGAACACAGGACTAGCAAAAGCCCAAACCAACCAATATTTAAAAGAAGAAATTCAGCCACAAATCAGGGAGTATGAAGAGGAGTATTGGCACGTTCTCGCTCAACAAACGAAAACAGTGGAAATTCCAGAACCGGAGGCTGAGGTGATTGTTGCCGAGATTATCAAAGAAGTCGGGCAAATGGAAGTACAGTGCGAGTATCCCAATGAAGTAATTCAGATGTTGCAGGAGATTCGAGACAAGCTAAACCAACCGGGATTAACAGCAGCTACGAAACTTAAAGGTGTGATCTCAACTATTCCGCCTTTTGTGGGTATTTCCTATGAGGGAGAGTTGGATACAGACTATTTTTTAAAGCAGCATTTTCCAAGATTTCAGCAGTGGACTCAGACACTAGGAAAAAACTCATAGGGCATCGGGCATAGGGCATAGGGCATAGGGCATATCTCACTTTTTTGAGAACCGATATGGTTGCCAATTTTTTGTTGTAACTTTAATTAATCTCGCAAATTGCGATCGCGCAACCAAGCATTTGCCCAAATTGTATCGGCTTCTGACAGCGCTGGTATGACTTCCCAGTTGCGATAATCTATCTTGAGGTCGTAACTTGCGATGTCGTAAATTTGAGTGAATAATTCCTGCAAATCGATTATAGGTTCGATGTCGCCCGATCGCAATGGCAAAGGAAAAGCAGGCATAGAGTCCTGCACATTAAAAGCGTATAAATCAGCTTTGGGACGGCGATTTCCCCGACATACCAAAACGCTATAGTGGCTTTGAACATCGTTACCAATGATTGGCATCTTTTGACCGCGCCGCAATAGATCTATTTCAATTAAATGAGTGCGACTCGATAAAATTTCTTCTCGCTTTTCTTCATACATTTGTCGTCCTTTACCTTTTCGCTTATTCGCAGGCGAGAGGATTTCAATAACTGTAATTAATTCTTCATTTCCCCTTTCTCTAATTTCTAAATATCCTTCCCGAACCTGGTAAGGCATGGGAATGTTTACGGTTAATGGTTGTGTAGGTGGCTCTGCAACTGCTACGTTTGATGTTATCAATTCGGTTTTTGTTTTTGGTTGAATGACATTTACATCAGGAATACCAATTGATAAATTGTCATCAGCCGTTTCATAGATTCTCACTTCCAACGAGACTAAATACTTAGGACGCAGTTGGGGAGACAAAAATCTAAAAATTTCACTAATTAACAAGTGATGTAGGGCCGGCCAGAGTTCTGGATGCTCTAAATACGGATCCATACCGGGAAAGGGAGATGGCATTGATTTGACTCCTTGATTCAAGTCTACTTATAGTTTAGCAAAATTATCGCAAATTGCGATCGCGCAACCAAGCATTTGCCCAAACCGTATCTGTTTCAGACAGTGCTGGTATTGGTTCTCGACAGTAATCTATTTCCATATCGTAACCCGCAATATCGTAGACTTGATTGAAAATCATCTGTAAATCAACAATAGGTTCAAAGTCTTCTGGACGCAAAGGAACTGGGAAAGCAGGAATTGAATCTTGAATATTAAAAGGATACATATCGCCGGAAGGAAGGCGATTTCCCCGACAGACCAAAATCCGATATTGACTATCAAGATTATTTCCAAAAACTGGCATTGATTCACCGCGCCGCAGTAAATCAATCTCTATCAAATGAGTACGACTACCGAGGATTTGTTCTCGTTTCTTTTCATACATTTGCCTACCTTTTCCAGGTCGTTTATTAGTAGGTGAAAGTATTTCGATCGTTGTGACTACCTCTTTTGTTTCCACTCCTCTAATCTCTAAATAACCTTCCTTGATAATTTCAGGCATAGGAAGTGTTACTGCGACTGGTTGTGTTGGAGGGGACAAAACCGCCACATTTGTGGAGGGGTTATTTGATGTCTGAGAACGCTGTACAGTCACATCTGGAATACCGACAAGCACTGAATTTTCGCTGCTGGTTTCATACATTCGCAACTCTACGGCAACTCGATATTTAGGACGCAGTTGCGGAGATAAAAATCTGGCAATTTCACTAATCAACCAGTGATGCAATTCAGGCCATAGGTTAGGATGCTCTAAATACGGGTCCATACCAGGGAAGGGAGATGGCATTGATTTGACTCCTTGACTCAAGTCTATTTATAGTTTAGCAAGATTAGTCCGTCGGGGGTTTAAATCCCCGCCGGAATATCGCAACAAATTCAAGATATCAGTTCGATCGCAATTAAACTTGAATCGCCAATTGAATCGGAATTGGAATGGTGTTTTCATCCAATACAGACACTGCATTTACGAACACAATTGTATGCGGGACTGCGGGCATTAAGCGGCGCAGTGCGTTTAGGTAAGATTCGGCATCGCGGCGGCGGGCGAAACGGGCGACTGTCAACCGCTGACAGTTGGGGAGGTGGCGAATTAGATGCCAAGGTTGAAGTCGATCGCGATATGTCGATTGTTTTGGTATCATAGGGAAATCCTTCCCACTTTTGTGGGTGGTGAATGAAAGGCGATCGCTCTTGATTTATCAGGTCGGAGGGCGATCGCTTGTCTATGATTTACATTCAACACGAATACTCGTGTGTTGTCAAGAGGTAATGGGACGAATTAGGCTGCGAGTTCGAGAATTTGCTCAAGAAAAGGGTTGGAATCTAACAGAAGTCTCCAAAAGAACAGGTATTCCGTACACCACAATCATTACCTATGCGAACTCTCCAGGTATGGCAACTGTAGATTACACAGCTTTGGATAAGATGGCCCGTGCGTTCGATATTCCGATCGAAGATTTAGTTGAGATATTGGAACAATAAACTGATTTGTCAGCGGAAAAAATGGGGTTAATTCGATTGCGGGTTCGAGAACTAGCGGAAGAGAAGGGTTGGACGCTTAAAGAAGTTTCTGAGCGATCGGGCATTCCTTACAGTACGGTTAGAAGCTATGCCCATTCTCCCAAGCTGGCAACTGTGGATTATACGGCTCTGAACAAATTAGCCCGTGCGTTCGATATTGCGATCGAAGATTTGGTTGAGATTTTGGAAGAGTAAACTGATTTGTCAGCGGAAAAAATGGGGTTAATTCGGTTGCTCGCAACGGAGGACACGGCAATGCCGTTTCCCTACCCCAAAATAATCATGAGCCTTCGATGAAAAATGTAATTATCGCCCGAATTTCGATTAAAGGCGTGTCAGTCAACGTCTATGCCCTCCCAAAGTTGAGAAAGGGGTAGAGTTTGTCCGGTTACAGCTTGGCCCCAGGATGTACGAAAACTTTCTGCTGAAAAGTCTGTGTCTGCTTCGGGAATGACTTGGTTTTTTAGAGAATGGGTTTGTTGAATGATTGTCGATAGTGTTTTTAGGAGTTCAAGCTGCTCTGCGAATGAAAGTGACTGAGCCAGATTGATGGTTTGTTGAAGTTGCGATGTCATGGTTTGTCTTGATTCATTACTTTAAGTTTATCAAACTCCAAACGGGTGGTCAGAAACCGGGTTTTTTCGAGAAAACTTCGTTACAGTCGGCAAATTCGGTAAAAACCCGGTTTCTTTGGTCGAAGCATATAAGTCTCGATCGCGAAGGTGGGTAGGTTTACGCAACCTCTTCTAACTCAGGAATATGTTCAGATTCATAGTTTTCGATTAAAACACCAATAACGTCCATCATCGAAGCAAGGGGATGCCTTTCATCCTCGCCGATGCGATCGATCAGGCTATCTAGAAGCTCAACTAAATGCTCGTATCCCTCTTCTGTACAAGGGACAAAAGTGGTTTGCTTTTCTAAAGAATGGGTTTGTTGAATAATTGTGGATAGTGTTTTTAGGAGTTCAAGCTGCTCTGTGAATGAAAGCGATCGAGCCAGATTGATGGCTTGTTGAAGTTGCGATGTCATGGTGTATCATTCATTTTGAATTTTGGATTTTTAATTGCTCCTGTGCCCATTCTCGCAATTGCTCGTCGGGGTCGTTGGTGGCTCTGTCACGCAGCAGTTCCCAGGTTTGGGGATGGGTGGAATAGTGGGTAACGAGGGCTTTAATTGCTTCGTTACGCACGTAGTCTTCTTCATCAGATTGAGCAAGAGATTTGACAATCGAGAATGTTTCAGGATCATCTTTCCAGGATAACAACAAACCCTGCATCCCAGCTAACTTAAAACCCCAATTTTCTCCTGTTTTAGCTGAATTCTTGAAGATAGCTAATGCATCTGAATCATCTGAATAGAATTCCTCTAAGGATAAAACTGCACCATACCTTACTCTAACGTTTTCAGAACGAATACAGTCTTTGAGCCAAATCAAAATACCTGGATCGTCTCTCCATCCATACGCAATTCCTGTGACGATATCTTTGTTGTCTCCGATTTGAGGATCGTCAGATACAGCAATTGATTTTAGCCAGCTAAGAATCTGAGAGTCATGTTTCCAGATTTTAGAAATTGCAATTACTGACCCTTGTCGAACCATAAGAATTCTTCCGTTGTCTTTTGGGTCTTTACCATAAGGTCCATATTTCATCAGATGTTTTAAACTTTCTAGCAATCGATCGGCTATTTCTAGTACATATTTATGCTTATCTCTTAGTTCTAAGAAACAATCAACTGATAAAAATATATTGATGAAATTCTTCATCTCTTCTTGCTGAATCAACCATGCGATTAATTGTGCTGCAAAATTTACATCAACCATTCCACAGATCAGTCGTAGCACCTCATGCCAGGTTTCATCCTGCCAATGCAGCCCAAATACCTCATCCCGTAATTGTTCAAAGGTTAATGTACGCTGTTTCTCAAAGCGATTGACAATTTCAATAGCACAGAAGTATTCTAAAAACGTGCGATGGACAAAGCCATAAGTGTCGGCTCCCCGGTAACAAAGAATGAAGTTACGTTCCCGGAGTTGTTGAATTAAGTGACTGGCTTTTTCGCGTGGCTCACTAAAGCCCTGTTCGCGCAGATAATTGGTCAAAATTTGCGTTAGCCGATCGGCACTAATCAAATTTCCCTTCAGTCCATCATCTCCAGCCTGCATCTCATAGGCGATCGCCCGCAGCATCTCCTGTTTTTCCCGTCGCCCGATCGCATCCATCGGCAACTGCAACCGCTTGTGATCCACATCCCAATGGTACAGCAACACCCGTGAAGCTTGGTCATAAAGATCGGCACGATCGCGCGGTAACTCCTGTCGTCGATTCAGAATTGCCATCATCGTTAGCAACAACGGATTATCTGCCAGATTTTGGATGGCTTTAGAATTGGCGATCGCATCCTTTAACCGTTTTTTCAACCTTTCTTTGTCAGGTTCGCTGCCCATTGACAATTCATACCAGCGATTGATGAATTCGTGCATTTCATCAGTATCCAATGGTTGAATTGTGAAGTGACGAAACTGAGCGTGTTGAAGGCGATCGGGGTTGTAGCCAATAATGCGCGATGTGATGAGGATTTGCGCTTTCGGATACTGTTGGGTAAAGCGGATGATGTCGTCAATAATTGTAGATTGCGTGGCGCGATCGAACACTTCATCTAAGCCATCAAACATCACCAGTGTTGGATATTCCTGCAAATGTTGATGGAGTTGTTGCCGATCGAATTGCCAATTAACACCACGCCCACAATGCAGAAATTCTAGGAAGTTGTGAGTCTGGGCGATCGCATATTCTCGCAACTCAATCAATAGCGGCAACAATTCAGTTTTGCCCTCTACCCAATCCAAAGCAAGATACTGCAACAGCGTGGACTTTCCCGCACCCGGATCGCCCAAAATCACTGCCCGTTGAGAATCTCCAACTGCCTCTAAAATCTTCCGTGATGGTTGCTGAAAATATTCTTGCCGATAGTGTTCCAGTGCTTCAGGTGATAAATCGGGTGCCAATTGCCCCCGTTCTTGCAGTTGGCGTTTAACATCCAGCGGCAGTTCATATCGCGTTGGTGGCAATGCCTCTCGTACTGTCTGTTCAATGAACATATTCCAGAGCTTAATAGCATCGACGCGATCGGTACTGTCGATCGCATATAATTTCAGATGCCCATAGCTACACTGCAAACTCTCTCGATATTTAGCGACATCAAAACCTGGTGAAAGTGGCGTTGTATTTCGGGCGATATCTTCCAGCAGTTCAGTTTCCAAGAGCGAGCGCAATTCGGGTGTCTCTCGAATAATCCGGCGCACTTTTTTCAAATATTCACGCCCCACACGCTGCCAGTCAAATTCCTCTGGTATTGTTGGAAATGGCTTGCCTTTTAAGGTAGACTGCTGCCAAATAGTTGACAATGCTGTAGCGTCGATAGATCTACAATCTTTTTCAAAGGCTTTACCTAAAATCGGCTTGACGGCATCGTCTTTAATAAATTGAACCAAAGCTGGATCGTAGCGATCGCGAATTTCAGCTTTAGACAGTTCTCGATCCTCTAATTCATCGGTTATAAGTAGTAAAAAAGCCTTCAACGCTTCAGCTACAGATTTTTTTGTCACCTCTGGTTTCGCAGCCGCGATTCCTTCCTGAAGACACCCTTTAAAGAAATCTTTTACATAGTCCTCGGCAGCAGATTGCCCCAACTTCAGGACTTGCTCAAAAATCGCCTTCCCTAATTCTGCCGCGCCGAGTGTGAGCAACCATTCCAACATACTGAAAATCTCAGAAGTGACTGAACATTACTCTAAGTTTATCAAACTTCTGAATAGAATGTAACCACGGGAGCCCAGAAACCGGGTTTTTTCGAGAATACTTGATTGCAGCGTAAAGATTTGGTAAAAACCCGGTTTCTTGACGGAGTGCATAAATGCCGATCGCACTTAATTCCGCAAATCCTCAAAATCGCCAAAATCTTCAATCCCGGCACGAATTACCAAAAGTGCGATCGAGCTTCAGATTTTGTATCATTCTTTCCACCTCTCTTCATCGTATTCTGAGTGAGTTAAAATAACTCTCACCTTCAAGCATTCGGTTCAATACCTAAATCCCGCAATTGCGCCGCCAAAGTTTCAGCAATTTCTGCCGGAGTCGGAACTAATTGCCCTTCCTTCATAAAAAAGCGCAACTGACCATTTTGCACCCCTAAATACAACTCTAACTGCTGACTCCACAACCAACCTTGAGGGTTAGCTTCTAACGGTTGATATTGACCGCCAACTAAAAGAAAACCAGCTAACTCCAACCCATTCGGATTAAACCAAAAATACTCCGGTGTCCGAAAAATATTCTGATAAATTTTCTTCTTTAACCCCTTGTCAACATCCGCTGTACTCGGAGAAATAATTTCTACAATTACATTAGGATACTGACCGTTTTCAGCCCAAACCACCCAACTTTTACGAGGTTTGCGTTCCGTTCCCAAAACCACAAAAAAATCAGGCCCACGAAAATCCTGGGACTTAATTTGTTGGGGACTATAATAAATTGTCAAGTTCCCACTGGCATAAAAATCATTGCGACTTCGCCACAGCCAAACCAGACAATCAATCAGTAGCTGCATTTGCAGCCGATGTAAATCACTTTCCAAGGGTGGTTCATCACTCCATAAATCAGCAGGTGGAACTACTATTACTTCTCGTAGTTCCTCTGTGTACTCTAAATCTTTGGCAAGAGACATAATAAACTTGCCTCCAGGCAAAAAACATTACTCTCAGTTTATCAGAATTTAGAATAGCAAGGTAGGACACGACAACGACAGTCGGCAGTACCGTGTCCTACTCCCCGCGCTGGACACGGCAATGCCGTTTCCCTACTTCATCTCATATCCAAACAAATTTGGATCGACTTCTCCCAAATTCAAATCGGCCAAACCATACTCGGCCCAACGCCGCTGAACCATCGCCGTCATATCAGGATCGGACTCCAAAGGTTTACCCCATTCGTGCTCGGTTTCCGGCGGCATTTTCGTAGTAGCATCAATCCCCATTCTGCCACCCAAAC
>NZ_JAKJHX010000005.1:24101-36154 GCF_021648855.1 Tychonema litorale BBK16
GCGGCGAATCTTCGACACCGCCGTAATAACCCATGTGGTCGCCGAAGGGCCCGTCTGGCAAAACTTCACCGGGGGTAATCGTTCCTTCTAACACGATTTCGGAGTCCGCCGGTACTTCTAAATCTACGGTTTTGCACTTGGCTAATTGCACGCCAGAACCGCCGTAAAGTCCGGCAAATAACCATTCGGATAAGTCTACAGGAATTGGGGTTGCTGCTGCGAGGATGATTAAAGGATCGACTCCCAGGGCGATCGCAACTTCCAACTTTTTACCAGCCTGCGCCGCTTTCCGCAAGTGCCGCGCGCCGCCACGGACTGATAACCAGTGTACAGTCATCGTGTTTTTTGACTGCAACTGCAACCGATAAACCCCCACATTCGGCGTACCAGTTTCGCAATCTTTGGTAATTACCAAACCGAGGGTGATAATTTTGCCCGCATCTCCCGGATAGGGGCGAATCATCGGGATTTTGTTCAAATCCAGCCCTTCTCCCTCAAAAACCACTTGCTGACAAGCTGGGAAGAAGTCGCGGCCGGGCTTGGCTTTCACTACGTCGAACAGCACTTTCCCGAATTCTATAGCTTGGGAAATCTTTTTCGGCGGTTTGGGCTGTTGTAGCATACCTAATTTTTTGCCGAGCTCTTCTAGTTCGATCGGCTTTTCCATGTTCAGCGCCCAGCAAACCCGCTGTTCCGTGCCCAACAGGTTAATCGCCACCGGGAATTCTGCCCCTTTGACGTTTTCAAACAGGAGTCCTGGGCCGCCTTTTTGCAGCATTTGGTTGGAAATTTCGGCAATTTCTAAGTCGGAATCGACTAAAGCGCTAATCCGGCGCAGTTGTCCCCGTTCTTCGAGTAGTTTGAGGAATCCTCGCAAGTCTCTAGCCATTTTTTTTAAGAATTGTTAACGGTCTTTATTTATTATGATGGGATCGACTCCCACAAGTTAAGCTGCGATGATAAGTTAATCAAAAATCCCCGATACTCGTTCGATAGATTGTGAAAAATCCCCGGCGATCGCCCGATCGATTTCGTAAAAACGGTCGTTCTCGCAGCCAACAGTTTTATCCGCCTCAACTTAACCAACAATTGTTTGAGGCTTTGCTACCGCCGTCTAGCAGCAGGTGCGGGGAAGGTGTGATCGACAAAAGCTCAGAGTGCGATCGGGGCATATCTATTTTGCTCCTAGACGCAGAAAACTTGAAACTTGACGTTAATGCTGAAAAATTTTTAGCGAGTCGGTGCAACTATCCTCTGCAAGTTAAAATTGCTTTTGCTAACTGGAAAAAGCCGACTACGGGGAAGTTGGATATTGAACTTTACGATCGCGGTTACGAACTAATTCACGTTCCGGGCGGTGCTAATAGTGCTGATGGTAAGATGATTGCCTTTGGCGCTGCTATTTTATATCGATATCCAGCAGTTAAACAAGTTTTTGTCTGTTCTTCGGATGGTTTGTTAAATCATCTTTGCAATCAATTGCAAAACCAGGGATTGACTGTGTTTCGGGTGCGACGGCAAAATGCTGTGTTGTCTGTAGAAAATCTTCTGACTGGTGATACTAATCACTATTCTTGCAAAAGGGAAGAGGAAGTCCCTACATTTGAAGAATTGGCGAATCAAATTGGTGAGTTTTTGAAGGCAGAACACAAATCTATTGATGAGCGGATAGCTCGATTTTCCAGCGTTGCTGAGCTTTTTCAAGAGCGCCGTACTGTTGCTTTTAATTCTACAACTTCCTATGTAGCAGCACTGTCGGAATCAGGAGAAAACGAAGTTACTCCGGTGGCTGAAGTATCTGTTGCTGTCAATCAAGATTTGCTAGAAATACTTCCAGATATCAATTCAAATCCTATTGAGTCGCTGGATGTTTTAAAAACTATACTTGTGGAAATAATTGAATCTGCAAAACTTGAGTTAAAAGAGGATGTTATTCCTGTAGCAAAAATTAAGAAAGATTTTTTTTCCAAATATCAGTTTCAGGCGGATTTAATTGTCAAACAATTGTTGGGTAATAATTCCAGTCTAATCAAATTATTGCAGTCAGAATCGGCGGATTTTAAAGTAATATTAATCGGTAGCGAACATCAAGTGGCAATTATACCCAAGATTGAAAGTTCAGAAGAAGGGTAAGGATTATCAAGTGGCGATTAAGAGCGGGATAGCTTCGCTTAACGCACTTTCGGTGCTTGCAACTAAGATTATGACCCAATCTGTGGTATGTCCCCCCAGCTACCCAAAGTCGGTCTAGGGCGATCGAACACATAAATAATTAAACAAATAATAACTCTAGTAACTCTCCTAATAGCCAATTGTCAAAAATTTAATCTAAATTTAACCAAAATTTAAAGCAAGCTTATCATTTATCTAGCCCTGACTCGTATGTTTCGGTCTATCCTATGGAGGGGATTCCCCAAAGTCTGGTATTAAGGAGGAGGAGTATGTTTTTTTTCACAGGACGTTGGCGACGCGCCTTTATCGTTACGCTAGCAGCAACAGCATTTTCGCTCTCGTTGATTAGTTCTGCTGTAGCAGCAATCACACTCAATGGTTCGGGAGCCACTTTTCCCAAACCCCTTTACGATCGCTACTTCTCTCAAATGAGAAGTGCAAATCAAATTACTGTAAACTACGAAGCGACTGGCAGCGGTGCTGGCATCAAAGCATTAATCGCAGGCACTGTTGACTTCGCAGGTAGCGACGCGCCGCTGACTTCTGAACAAATCGGTCAGGTAAAGCGTGGCGTCATTGCAGTTCCCACTGCTGGTGGCGCTGTTGCAGTTATTTACAACTTGCCTGGGGTAAACAATGTACGGTTGAATCCCGATGCGCTGAAAGGCATCTTTGAAGGCAAAATTACCCGCTGGAACGATGCGAAAATAACAGGTATTGCTGGACAAGCTAAAAACTTGCCAAATACTGCGATTCGAGTAGCTGTACGGGCAGATAGCAGCGGTACAACCTTTATTTTTGCTAACCACTTGCAGGCGATCGGTAGCACCATCAAAGGTGTCCCTCAACCGAGTTGGCCCGGAAGCCCTGTCAGCGGTCAAGGAAACGCTGGCGTAGCAGGTTTGGTCAGACAAACAGCGGGTGCGATCGGATACGTTCAAGATACTTACGCCAGACAAAACAAGCTCCAAACAGCGTTTATTCAAAATAAAGCTGGCAGATTTGTAGATGCTAACTTGGCCGAAGCAGACAAAGCTTTTGCAGGAGAAACATTCCCAGCAAACTTCTTCTTAGTGGAAGGAAATCCCACTGACGGTTATCCGATTGTTGGCTTGACTTGGCTGTTAGTCTACAAAGAGTATCCTGCTGCGAAAGCAGATGCTATTAAAAAGATGGTTAATTGGGTGATGACAACAGGTCAAGGTATCAACAAACAGCTAGAGTATACCTCGATTCCTTCAGCTATAGCTCAAAGGGTAATTCAAACAGTCAATCAAGGTGTGGTTGCTAAAGGTTAATTAGGGCAATCTCAGGGAGTGAGGAGTTAAATAACTATGACTCAAAACTCATAAATTTTCAGGGGTAAGGTGCGCTGGTAGTGCACCTTACAAGATATCTACTATAATTACTGGTCCATCAAGCAAATATTTCACTGTTTACGCAGTAACTTAGGGTATGACCAATTTTGCCAAGCAACCGGAAAAATTTACAAACCAGCAGACAGCAAATATCACAGAAGTAGACTTAACTGATACTAAGGGTGAAGGTTTGTGGATGGAGTCAGCATTTACCATATTTGTATGGGGTTTTGCTATAGGGACAGCGGGGACGCTGTTCTGGATGAGTGCCATAATTTTTAAAGACGCTTGGCCCGCTGTTAGCCAATTTGGACTCTCATTCTTATGGAATCCCAAGTGGGATATCCAGGAATCACAGTTTGGGGCTTTGCCCTTTATTTACGGTACTGTGATTAGTTCTGCGATCGCCATTATCATCGCACTTCCCCTAGGACTTTCAGTCGCTATAGTTACCAGCGAGAACTTTTTGCCAGCTTGGGTGCGATCGCCCTTGGGATTCATGGTTGAATTAATCTCAGCTATTCCTAGCGTCATCGTTGGACTTTGGGGCATCTTTGTTCTCATTCCATTTCTGCTACCTTTACAGCAATCACTATTTAACAATTTCAGTTGGTTTCCCCTGTTCAGCAGCGAACCCTTGGGACCCGGAATGTTGCCCGCTGGGATACTGTTATCAATTATGATTTTGCCAACAGTCGCCGCTATCAGCCGCGATGTTTTGATGTCCGTTCCCGTAGATTTGCGAAGTGCTTCCATGTCCCTCGGTGCAACCCGTTGGGAAACAATATTTAAGTTGCTATTACCAGCAGCAAGTTCAGGAATTATCGGAGCAACAATCTTGGCATTGGGACGCGCTTTAGGCGAAACAATGGCAGTGACAATGGTAATTGGTAACTCCATTCAAATCAATCCATCTATCCTCGCCCCCGCCTACTCAATTCCCGCTGTTTTAGCCAGCCAATTTCGGGAAGCTCAAGAGCCTCTACATATCGGCTCTTTAATGTATTTAGCGCTAATTCTATTTGTCATCACCCTCTTGGTGAATGCAGTCGCAGTCTTGTTTGTTCAGCTAATCGGTGTCAAGGGAGCTAAGAATTAAATATGACTCAAGCAAAAAACACAGAAACTATCCTTGATGCAGAAATTTATAACCCCTTGTCCCTAGGCAGAAACTTTTTCAGCCAGGGAATGACCGTTATTTCCTTTGCTTTCACAGCCTTGGCTCTGCTACCTTTGTTTGCTATTTTATACAAAATCCTGGGGGAAGGATTAACACATTTGAGCTGGGAAGTTTTAGTTTCTCTGCCAGCACCAGTCGGAGTTGAAGATCAGCCAAACGGCTTTGCTAATGCTATTCTTGGTACTGCTTTAATGGTAGGAATTGCTACGTTATTTAGCGTGCCTATCGGCATAATGACGGGAATATTTTTGTCAGAGTTTGGTAGAGAAAATAAAGCGATCGCAAATATCATCCGCTTTATCACCGTCATTCTCAGTAGCGTTCCCTCAATCGTTGTCGGTGTCTTTACCTACGCTTTAATCGTCGTTACTACCAAAGTATTTTCAGGATTAGCTGGGGGTATCGCTCTAGGTATCATTATGCTTCCTGTTGTCGCCCTGACGACAGAACAAGCGTTAAAGCTAGTCCCGGTTTCTTACCGTCTCGCTTCGGGGGGTTTGGGATCCGGACGCTTTCAAACTATCTTTAAGATTATCATTCCCGCCGCACTTCCGACGATTACCACAGGCATTTTGCTCGCCGCTTCCCGCGCCGCCGGTGAAACCGCACCGCTAATCGTAACTGCTTTGTCGAGCCAATTTTGGCCTCCTTTAGTTGAAAAATTGGGAGAAATAACTCAGTCTCCGATTGGGGCAGAAACTATCTCGAAACTCCAAGAAATTCCAGGGACACTATTGACTCCGACTCCTTCGATGTCAGTATTAATCTACAATTATGCTAGTTCTCCTTACAAAGAGCAGAATGAATTAGCATGGACTGCTGCCTCCGTTCTTTTGGGCATGGTTTTGATTGCTAGCGTCGCATCCCGCGCAGTCACTCGAAAACGTTTGCAAAATCGATAAATCAATAACTCAACTGAACTAAATAGTCACATAGTCAAGTGTTAACACTATAACTAGGCAAATAATGAAACCTGAAACTAACTTGAAAGACGAAAAATATACAGATCAGTTTTCAGAAGATTCAACTCCTGAAATTGACCCGAATGCAATGCCCGCATTGCGAGTTCAGGACTTGAGTTTTTATTACGGAACCCACAAAGTCCTAGAAAATTTGTCGATGAATATTCCTCACCCGCAAGTCACAGCTATTATCGGGCCTTCAGGTTGTGGGAAATCAACTTTTCTCAAAGCTCTCAACCGCATTGGTGAATTGGAAGGAAAAGTGATCGTCAAAGGAAGAGTTGAGTTTTTTGGACAGGATATTTACAGTCCAAAAGTCAATATCAATAGTCTGCGCCGCCAAATTGGGATGGTGTTTCAAAGACCTAATCCTTTTCCCCTCAGCATCTACGATAATATTGCTTATGGAGTCAGAATCTTTGGCAAAAAGAGCAAATCTGAATTAGATGAAATTGTTGAATCTGCACTGAAAAGTGCGGCGCTTTGGGATGAAGTAAAAGATAGCTTAAATAAGTCTGCCCAGGGGATTTCCGGTGGACAGCAGCAACGACTTTGCATTGCTCGCGCTCTTGCTGTGAAGCCCAAAATTTTGCTAATGGATGAACCTTGTTCTGCTCTAGATCCGATTTCTACGATGAAGATTGAGGAGTTGTTTCAGACTTTGCGCCAACAGTTAACTGTGGTGATTGTGACGCACAATATGCAGCAGGCGGCTCGTGTTTCTGATTACACGGCATTTTTTAATACTGATGAAAGTCGCATCGGACGCATGGTTGAGTTCGGGCCGACAAGCCGGATTTTTACTTCTGCAAGCAATCCAAGTACCAGGGATTATATTCAAGGCCGTTTCGGTTAATAGGAAGAAGGAAGAATGCTCTTCGACTCCGCTCAGGAACTGCTTCAGGTAGAAGGTAGAAGGTAGAATGTCTAAAAAGCTTGCTTTTTAGACATTTGTTTCTTAATTTTAAGTCAGTGGATTTACTTACTTACTTACACCTTGAATCTTTTTCAGAACAGGCAAGATGCCTGTTCCACAATAGATAAATATTTTTGTGGAGCGGGCATCTTGCCTGCTATAATTATGTCCTCAACATTGCTAAAGCGAGAATTAGGTGTTTTCGGCGCAACTTTAATGGGCCTCGGTTCAATCGTCGGTACGGGAGTATTTGTGAGTATCGGGATTGCGGCGGAAATTGCTGGGCCGGGAGTGATTTTTGCTGTGGGTATTGCAGCTTTAGTTGCTGTTTGCAATGGCCTCAACAGCGCTCAATTAGCCGCCAATCATCCTGTCAGCGGTGGCACTTATGAATATGGCTATAAATATCTGAATCCTTGGCTGGGTTTTACAGCGGGCTGGATGTTTCTGTTGGCTAAAACGGCTTCGGCTGCTACTGCGGCTTTGGGTTTTGCAGGGTATTTTTTGAATGCAGTTGGTGTTCCCGATCGCACTTATCTGATCCTAACAGCCTTAGTCGCCCTCGCCACCCTGACTTTAATTGTATTGACAGGCATTAGGCGATCGAATATTGCCAATACTGCCATAGTATCAGTTACACTAATCTCTCTGGTTGTGTTTATTGTTGCTGGTTTACCAGAGGTAAGCTGGGAAATGGCCACTGTGCAGAATGATAGTTCGATCGCGTCCATCCTCCACGCCACCGCCCTGATGTTTGTCGCCTATGGCGGTTACGCCCGCATCGCCACCATGAGCGAAGAAGTGCGAGAACCGAGACAAACTATTCCCAAAGCCATAATTTTCACTTTGGTGCTGACAATGCTGCTTTATATGGCGGTAGCAATAGTATTTGTTGGCGTGGGTGGTATTGATAAATTGTCCCTGAAAACAGCTATCACTGCTGCACCTTTGGAAGTTATCGCCCGCAGTTTCCGAATTCCGGGAGTTTCTCAACTGCTAGGTATCGGCGCAATTACCGCCATGCTGGGAGTGCTGCTAAACTTAATTTTAGGGCTGTCGCGCGTGTTGCTGGCGATGGGGCGACGTCTGGATATGCCCAGAGTCTTGGGGCGGCTAAACTCTTCGGGGACAACGCCTTATGTTGCTGTAGTGGTTGTCGAAGTTGCGATCGCACTTTTAATCCTCGTCGGCGATGTCAAAACCACTTGGTCATTTAGCGCTTTTAGCATTTTGATCTACTACGCTATCACCAATCTCGCCGCACTGCAACTTACAAGCGCCGAAAGGCTTTACCCGCAATGGCTAGCTGTCGTAGGTTTAGCTTCCTGTCTATTTCTGGCTTTCTGGGTGGAGAGGCAAATTTGGCTGATTGGGTTAGCGTTAATTATAGCTGGTTTGATATGGCGGGCGATCGTCCGACTACTGGCGAAAAACTAAAATTATGGTACATTTAAACACCATCCACGGTGGAGAGCCATGCCCGCTCACAACCCCTTGCCAGCGACTCAAGAATCTCCCGCATTCAATGCCATCAGTCGCTATATCGCTCAAACTCTAGTTTCCATTCAGTCCAAGCATCCCGAATGGATAGCTGAAAAATACAGGAAAACCCAGTGGGCAAAACCTGATTTTCAGTCAATTTTGATTGTCAAATTTACCAAAAGTTTTAGACTAGCAACAGATGTAGATTCAATCCTGCTAACTGCCCAAAAATATCTTCAAGTTCTACTGATTCCCGAATTCATTAATTCGCCTCAATTCAGCAAATTAATTGCCAAAATTGAGCAACTTGCCGAATCCAAAATACCACCAGTTAAATCAAATAACTCAGTCCCTTCAAAACCCTCAACTCCAAGCCCAAGTCCAATACCCTCCGGCGATGTTGGCATTGCCATTCTGCTGCTAGATGTCGAAAACTTGCAACTCAATATCGAAACCGAAAAGTTTCTAGAGGGAATTTGTCAGTATCCAATTCAAATTAAAGTTGCCTTTGCCAATTGGCGCAGCATGGGTAAGAAAGATGCTGAATTTCACCAACGCGGCTATCAACTCATTCATGTTCCCCCCGGAAAAGACAGCGCCGATTTGAAAATGGCTACCGTTGGCGCGTCGATTTTCGTACACTATCCCACAGCCAAGGAGATTTTGGTCTGTTCGTCCGATCGCGCCTTAACCCATCTCAGCAATACACTTCAAGCTCACGGATTAACCGTATTTCAAGTTCGCAAACAACTAGATAAAATCATAGTTTTAAACAGCAAAACCGGACAACTTGAAACGCATTCCCTGGTATCTTTACCAGAAATTGACCCCATAGAAAAAATAGTCTTCCAGCTAAAAGAATTAATTAAAATAGAACAAGAACGCACATCGGCTCAGTGGATAAAACTTTCAAGAGTTTCAGCTTTATTTAAAGAAAATTACGGTTTAACCCTCAATCAAGTTGTGGTATCTAATCTACTAGGCACTAAAAGCAGGGATATTTTTATCAAATATCCGACTGAATTTGTGGTTCATTACCCCTCAGATACTTCTCAAGCTTATGTAACTCTTTTTGAAGTTAAACAATTACCAAAATCACCAATACTGAATAAAGAGATTTCAAACAAAACTATTGTTGAATCTGCGAGCTTGGAAAGTATTAATTCTCTCGAAGACTTAGAAACAGCTATTGTCAAAATAGTTAGTGAGTTAACCGGCAACTCCCCCGGAAATTCTGTATTCCTTTCCAATGTAGGTAGCGAATTTCACAGACAATATGGCAAACAAATTACCCAAATCATTAAGGAGTTCAATCTGAGTAGAAAATTTCCTAAGTTTTTGCAATCCTGCACTTCTCTTGAAATCAAAAAAGCAGAAAAAGGCTGGCAAGTTTCTATAAAATAGTTATTGGTTAGTAGAAAGTGCGATCGGGCGATCGCACCAAACAACATAGTCCCGAACCCACGTAGATGCTAGAAACCGAGTTTTTTATCAAATTTGTCCGTAAGCGGTGAGTGTCAACAAATTAAAATCTGGCAAAACGCTAAAAATCTTTAAAATTTGTTAAGATTAACACGACCTCAGCGCCGGCATCCGATCCGCCGCTAAACCCCTTCCCCAGCCCCCACAACAATGCTGCGACTCGAACACATCAGTAAAATTTATCCCACAGGCGTCGTACTCAAAGATGTCACCTGGGAAGTCAAACCAGGCGATCGCATCGGCTTAGTAGGCGTCAACGGTGCCGGCAAATCCACCCAACTCAAAATCATCGCCGGCGAAATCGAACCCACCGCAGGCGAAGTCATTCGCCCCGCCAGCCTCCACATCGCCTACCTCTCCCAAGAATTTGAAATCGATCCCACCCGCACCGTCAAGGAAGAATTTTGGCGCGCCTTCAGCGAAGCCAACGAAATTCACGAATCCCTGATGGAAGTCCATCGAGACTTGGAAAACTCCACCCCAGAAAATCTCGACGAATTGATCCACAAAATGGATCGCCTACAAAGACAGTTTGAAGCCTTAAACGGCTACGGTTTAGAAGCACAAATCGAGAAAATCTTACCAGAAATTGGATTTGAAGCAGAAGATAGCGATCGGCTAGTCAGCGCCTTCAGCGGCGGCTGGCAAATGCGGATGAGTTTAGGCAAAATTCTCCTCCAAAAACCCGACATCCTGCTACTAGACGAACCTACCAACCACCTCGACTTAGAAACCATCGAATGGCTGGAAGTCTACCTCAGAGGGTTAACAACCCCAATGGTAATCGTATCCCATGACCGAGAATTTCTCGATCGGCTCTGCACCCAAATCGTCGAAACCGAACGTGGCGTTTCCAGCACCTATCTCGGCAACTACTCCTCTTATTTACTGCAAAAAGCCGAAGCCAGAGAAGCCCAACTCAACGCTTACGAAAACCAGCAAAAAGAACTCGACAAACAGCAAGCATTCGTGGAAAAATTCCGCGCCAGCGCCACTCGCAGTACCCAAGCCAAAAGTCGCGAAAAACAACTAGATAAAATCGAACGCATCGAAGCCCCCACCGGCGGCTTAAAAACTTTGCATTTCCGCTTTCCCCCTGCACCCCGCAGTGGCCGCGAAGTAGTAATAATTGAAGACTTGGTGCACAGCTACGGCGACAAAATCCTATTTTTGGGTGCCGACTTATTAGTCGAAAGAGGCGATCGCATCGCCTTTCTCGGCCCCAATGGTGCAGGCAAATCCACCCTGTTAAAAATGATTATGGGATCAGAAACCCCGACAGAAGGTACTGTTAAATTCGGAGGTCATAACGTCATCCCCGGTTACTTTGAACAGAATCAAGCCGAAGCCTTAGATTTGAATAAAAGCGTGATGGCAACAATTCACGATGAAGTTCCCGACTGGAAAAATGAAGAAGTTCGGACTATCTTGGGCCGTTTTTTGTTCACTGGCGAAACAGTATACAAAAACGTTAGCGCTTTAAGTGGTGGAGAAAAAGCACGTTTGGCTTTGGCAAAGATGCTATTGACTCCCGTGAATTTGCTGATTTTGGACGAACCGACAAATCACCTCGACATTCCCGCGAAAGAGATGATGGAAGAAGCCATCAAGAATTATGATGGCACAGTAATGATCGTTTCGCACGATCGCTACTTCATCTCCCAAGTCGCTAACAAAATAGTCGAAATTCGGGACGGAGAGTTTCGCCCTTATCTCGGAGATTACCACTACTATCTCGATAAAATAACCGAAGAAAAAGAGATCGCAAAGTTCGCGAAACTTGAAGCCGAAAAAAACGCTAAAAAAGCGGAAAAGGAAGCCAAGAAAAAAGCAACTGCTAAGCAAAAATAAAGTCTCAAAAACCAAGCAGAGATGGGGACACGGCATTGCCGTGTCCCTACAATTAATTGAGCGATGGTTATATCATTCGATGTTGGTTAAATTTCAATCTAAAATTATATTAATCATCTGATTTGCCTGAGAAGCATAACTCCCCCCAAACAAATTAAAATGATTCAGAATGTGATAGAGATTGTAAAGAGTTTTACGTTTTTCATACCCTGAATCCAGAGGCCAAACCTGATTATATCCTCGATAAAACTCCGCTGGAAACCCACCAAATAACTCTGTCATCGCGAGATCAACTTCTCGATCGCCAAAATACGTCGCTGGGTCGAAAATCACCGGTTCTCCCGCAGATGTCACCCCCGCATTCCCACCCCACAAATCCCCGTGCACTAGGGAAGATTTAGGTTCGTAACCTGCTAACAATGCAGGAATTAGCTTTAATAAACGTTCCTCTTGGGCAAAATTACCACCCCGACTTTTCGCCAATTTCAACTGATAACCAATCCGATGTTCTGCCCAAAATTCCGCCCAATTTCCCGTCCAATTATTAATTTGCACAGTTGAGCCGATCGTATTACTAATATCCCAACCAAAAACTCCCCTTAACAAGGTTGAATTAACCTCTTCTCCCCCCCTTAGCAAGGTTGAATTAA
>NZ_JAKJHX010000005.1:36254-78790 GCF_021648855.1 Tychonema litorale BBK16
TCTTCTCCCCCCCTTAGCAAGGTTGAATTAACCTCTTCTCCCCCCCTTAGCAAGGGGGGGCTGGGGGGGGTGTATTTGTGCATTTCGGCCAGTTTGCGCCCCATTTCTGCCCAAGCTGAATCGCCCCCGCGCCCTCCCAAATCCAGCCATTCCAACACAATATAAGCTGAATTCCCCTCGGTTCCCCAACAAATCGGCTCAGGTACTCGAATCGTCTGGGTTTTCCGCATTTCTTGCAAACCCAGCGCCTCAGCTTCAAACATCGCGACTTGGGAAGCTTGATTGATTTTGGCGAAGTAATTGCGGGAAGTGCTGCTGATAGCATAGCCTTGATTGATGCAGCCACCGCTGACAGAACGCCGATTGTCGATCGCAAATTTGTCTCCCGTTACTTCGGAGATATGAGCACTAATTTTATCCCACATGGCATTAAATTGTTTTTTACTATTGAAAATAGCCGAAAGGTAGATTTACAAATTATACCTCAGATAGAGATAAAATATATTGTATAAGTCTAAAATCAAACAATATCCAAGCGTGTAATTTAGCTGTTTTAGTCTAACCCTAACACGCATTCGTTTTTGAATGAAAACTCATGCTTTTACAAGAAAAAGAATCAGGTGATCTGGTAGAAATTCTCGATGTTGATGGTTTAGTTAGCCCTGCCCAAAATGAAGTATTGGGGCGAAATCAAGCAGGTGAAGAAGAACAAGAACCAGCAAATTTTCCAAAGGGTAAATTAGTTTTCCCTTCTGGTGAAGTCTTACCCCGCTGCTGGACTGAGAGAAATTATAAAACCAATTAATTCAAGAGAAACTCCCAAGCAAACACTCAGAACCCCGAATTATTAAACAATTTGGGGTTCTAGATATGGGGACAGATAGGAAAAAAACAGATTAAACCCGAAAAAACAATATCAAATTACTTGTTCAACTAATCGCTTTAACCATTATAATTGGTTTGTCACAAACGAGCGTGTATTTTGAAAAATCAAAATTTCCAGAACATATCATCAGCAATCGCTGGGATTCTATTAGTAGGCGCGCTGCTCCTTGGCTTCAACTCTTTTGTCGTCATCAATCCAGGTGAAGCAGGAGTTGTCAGCGTTTTAGGCAAAGCCACAGATGGAGCATTGTTAGAGGGGTTTCACTTCAGACCTCCGCTGATATCCAAGGTAGATGTGTATGATGTAACAGTGCAAAAATTTGAAGTTCCCGCCCAGAGTGCTACTAAAGACCTTCAGGATTTAAATGCTAGTTTTGCGATAAATTTTCGCCTTGATCCTAACAGAATAGTTGATGTCAGAAGGACTCAAGGAACATTGGAGAATATAGTTTCAAAAATCATTGCTCCTCAGACACAAGAAGCATTTAAAACAGCGGCTGCATTGAGAACTGCTGAACAATCTATTACTCAAAGAAGTGAACTGAAGCGAGACTTTGATGCTGCGCTGAAGGAAAGGCTATCAAAGTATGATGTAATCGTGCTTGATACGAGCGTTGTCAACATTCGATTTTCCGCAGATTTTGCCAAAGCGGTTGAGGAAAAACAGGTAGCAGAACAGCGGGCGCAAAGAGCAGTTTATGTTGCTCAGGAAGCCGAACAAGAAGCTCAAACTGATATTAACCGTGCTCAAGGTAGGGCTGAAGCTCAAAGGCTTTTGGCTGAAACTTTAAAGGCTCAGGGCGGTGATTTAGTGCTGCAAAAGGAGGCTATCGAAGCTTGGAGAAGTGGTGGCGCTCAGATGCCAAAAGTGTTGGTTATGGGCAGTGGTTCTAGTCGGGTTCCTTTCATTTTTAATATGAGTGACTTTCAGGAAGAGGGCGATCGCAAAAAAGTTACCAGCAATTGAAAGTTCGCAGAATATGCTAAACTTCGGAAAGCCCAAATTTAGCGATCGGGTTAAATCTGTCGCTATAAAAGCGAAGTCCGCAATTCACACACAGACAGCAAACTCACTTTAGAAAGTAAGGAAAAATCATGACCCGCGCGATTATGGAAACGGACAAAGGCACAATCAATTTAGAATTGTTTGATGCAGATGCGCCTAACACAGTCAAAAATTTTGTTGACTTGGCAGAAAAAGGTTTTTATGACGGATTGGCATTTCACCGAGTCATTCCTAACTTTATGGTTCAAGGCGGTTGTCCGAAAGGCAATGGAACAGCAGGCCCTGGCTACAAAATAAAGTGCGAAATCAACTCCAACAAACATTTGGCAGGAACTTTATCGATGGCTCATGCAGGTAAAGATACGGGTGGTAGCCAATTCTTTATTTGCCATTCTCCGCAGTCGCATTTAGATGGAGTGCACACCACTTTTGGCAAAACTGAGGATATGTCTGTAGTCAATGCTATCCGCCAAAGCGATAAGATTATTTCGGTCAAAATCGAGCATTAATCCTCAGTAATGAGTTGCGTTTGTAGTAAGGACGAAGAGTCCTTATTACAAATTCAACATTACAAACTCAACTTATTAAATTGAATTATTCATCTTCGATAGAACTGTCTAACAGTTCAATTTCCAGACTTTCTTCCTCATCCTCATAATTGAATTCTAATCTGCTCTGTTTGATAATTTCGTTCAACATATTATTTAAATATCCTTTGGCAACAGCCTCTTCAAATCTTTCTATAAGAATAGCAACATTAATTATTTCTTCTATACATTCCATGTAACGTGAAACTATCGCATTTATTGAATACTGTTTTCGAGCTTGCGATTCAATTTTAGATTTTATTTCAATATCAGAATCTGAAGATTTAACGACAAATGTTATCGGATACTTTTCAATTTTATCAATGTCTAGGAAATATTTATTCATATCTACAGTTTCTGTCACCTGAAAAAACCGTCCCAGAGGCTTCATTACAAAATCAATTCCACCATCATTTGCATTTGTCCGACCTGTTTTAAACAGTTTTAAATTTTCTTGCTGGAGCTGATCAACCTCATAACCCCAATAAATAGATCGGTCACTATAGTAGTATTTTAATATACTGTAGCTGACTATCTCGAAGATTCTAGCATCTACCGTTGGTGCGAGTATTTGTTTGATAAATTCTATTACTTGACCCTCTGTCAATGCTTGAGCCTCTTTACAAAGTTGAAGAAATTTTTCAAAGCTATCTCTCTTAGCTTCAACGTAGGCGTCAATAATTTGAATTACTGTTTTCGCTATATTATGTATGTTTTCCTGAATTTTAACTTTTAATAAATTTTCGTTAAACCAATACCTGTTAGTTTTCGGATTCCTCAGAACTGGAATGAAGTCACAAGTAGGAAAATATCTTTTAAATTCTTCATTAAGCCTGTGGTTCAAAGCATGGTTCTGAAGCTTTTGTCCAAACGGTAATTCGCGCTGTCTCTTGAAAATATTTGTATAAACTGCACCTTCATAATCTGAATATTTCTCGCTTTGATGAAAATATTTTAAAAAGTAGTCTTCCGCTAAAACATATATAGCGTATAAATTAGCAAAACTTCCTCTTGATTTTGAGCCTTTATTTGCAGATTTAGTTTTGATATTCAAATATTGAATTAGCTCGCTTAAAGCAAATACTTCCTCACCAGAAGCACCAAAGTTTTCTTTTAAAATCTTCTTAATTGTTTTTGTGAATTCGTGTTCCATTTTCTCAGAATTGTAAATTGAGTGTGAGCTGTTTTGGTGAACTTGCAACTGAATTGACTTCGGAGATTTGGTCCTCCTGATTGTGATCTGAAGTAATCTGTAATCTATTTAATCCTATTTCTACATATTTTTCTTGTAATTCTATTCCGACCGACTTTCTATTAAGCTGTTTGGCAACAAATGATGTGGTAAAAGTTCCCGAAAATACGTCTAATACAATGTCTCCCTCATTACTACTTGCTTTGATAATTCGCTCTAACAAAGATGTTGGTTTTTGGGTAGGATGATCTTCGTATTGGGGCATACGATATCTGACTCTCGGAAACTCCCATACATTACCTGGAACTTTTTCAGAATTATATACTGATGGTGTAGACTTGCGGTAATCAATTAATTTTCTGACTGATCCAGTTTTTGCTTCTACCAGAATATCTGAGGAATTAAATGTATAATTTCGTTTGTCTTTGACACAATATAAAATAGGTTCGTACAGAGAACCATAATATTTTTTTGCTTGGACACCCGAACTGTCATAATACCACACTATGCGAGAAAGAATGGTTAAACGATCGCGCAAATATATATCAAAGTAAGGCATACATTGAGTTGAAGCCATTAGATACAAGCTACCGTTATGCTTGAGCTTATTAAGACATAAATTCAACCAAGCATAACTCCATTCTAAATAATCGAGTTCAGATTCCCACTTATCTTTAAAACCATTGAAGTCCTTGCCAATATTATAGGGAGGGTCGGCAAAAATTAAATCGATTGAGTTGTCTTTAATTTCACTAGAAAGGACTTCTAACGCATCTCCCAAAATGAGCTTGTGTCTGTCTACTTCAAAGATTTTCATTTTGCCTAACCTGTTTCAATCAATACGCGCTCTTGTCAGATATAGTTGATATTTACCAGAAATATTCAATACAGTTCATACTTGAGCAAAGTACACGGAATTGAGCCATTGAAAACTGGAATCCGCTTTGATGTTCTGAGTCCAACCTGTTTTCCCAACTCTTTATTTCCAGTCAAGATAAACGCATTCCAACCTTTGAAACGCTGCTTGAAAATATCGCCTAACATCTTATAAAGTTCTCCCAATTCGCTCGCATCTCCCAGCCTTTCTCCGTAGGGAGGATTGCAAATCAAAACGCCGCTGTCTGCTGGTGGTTCCAACTCCGACAATTCGGTTCGAGCAAAATTAATCTTACCTGCAAGACCGGCTTGTTGTGCATTAGTACGAGCTTGGGTTAACATATCGGAATCGCGATCGCACCCTACAACTACTTGCTTAAGTTCTGGTAATTCGCTGTTTTCTGCTTCGGCCCACAATTTATCCCATAAAGGTTCGTCAAAGTCCCGCCAAGTCATAAATCCGAACTTTTCTCGAAATAATCCCGGTGCAATATTTAAGGCTTTTAAGCTGGCTTCTAAAGGCAAGGTTCCCGAACCACACATGGGGTCTAAAAAAGGTAAATCAGGTGTCCATTCTGCCATGTCTAACAAAGCAGCAGCTAGGGTTTCTTTGAGGGGTGCCATGCCCATTGCGGGCCGATATCCCCGTCGGTGCAAACTGCCGCCAGAACTGTCTAAACTTAAGATACCTCGATCGCGATGTATGTGAAGATTGATCAGCAAATCGGGATTTTCGACATCCACGTTAGAACGTTTGTTAAATTGATAGCGCTGTTGGTCGGCGATCGCATTTTTGACCTGCAAAGCTGTAAAGTGAGTGTGATTTAACTTTTCATTGCCGCCTGTACAGTTGACCGCTAAAGTATTGTCAGCATCTAAGTATTGATCCCAAGCAATTCTCTGAACTGCTCCGTACAGCATATCTGAGTTGTAGCACTGAAATTCGGCGATCGGCATTAGCACTCGAAAAATTGTTCTCGACCACAGATTGACGCGGTACAATAAAGTGCGATCGCCCGAAAAGTAAACTCCTGTAAAATCTGGCTTGACATCCTGCGCCCCCAAACGTTCTAATTCTTGGGCGGCAACATTTTCTAGTCCGCGCGCAACCGTAGCAAAGTATTGATTCATTTGTTATTGGGAAATGGGGAATTGGGCATTGGGAATGGGGAATTGGGTATTGGGGATTATTTCTACTAACAATAAATAATAGATAACAGGCAATAGATAACAGGCAATAGACCATAGTAGCTGGTTTTAATCCTAAGTTATCAAAAAAAAATACTCTACCTTAAGGCAGATGCGTCTGTTCCCCAAATTTCTAATTTTTTATAAAATGATTTGTCAACAAGCGATCGCACTTGTTTGCCTGTACGTGCAAGGTCGATCAACTTAATTCGCTGCCGTTGAACCTCCAACACCATGCTACATAAGGAATTAATCCTTATTGTCTAGACTATATCGGAGTACATTTGCAATAGTTTCTTGAAAAGTATTCTTAATTACTTGCGCTGATTATTGACTTTATGCTAGGCTTATAATCAAAGTTGAAAATTAAAGCCCTAACCTCACAGTCAGGAAATATTTCAGCTAAATGGGTGTATCACAAAAATAGGAAACAATCATGTCAAAGCAAATTAACGGATCAACTGTCAAACTGTCTCGCGCTAGCAAAATCCAAGTAGAAGTCAAGGAAATTGCCAAGCACGCTACGGCTAAAAACACCTCTTCTCATCTCAATGTAGATGCTGATGGCAGCGACGTTACCAACGAGTAATTGCAAGTTTTTTCCTTAGACTGGGCATCCCGAAGCAAGGAATTATAGATTTTGCTCCTTGCTTGCGAGATAATCACAGGGGGACTCCCCCTGTGAATTAAACTATTCAAAAGTTATTGAGAAAGATTATCATCAAGAATTATGCGATCGCTCACCAGCCTATTGCAACCATACAATCTGCAACAATTTTTAGACAGCAACTGGACAACCAAAGCAGTCTTCATATCCAGCGAAGGTAAGAAAGACTTTGCACACCTATTTTCATGGGAAAAACTCAACTATATCCTGAACTTTCATCAACTAAAATATCCCGACATTCGTTTAGCAAGAGGAGGAAAAGTCCTGGATGAAAGTGCTAATGAAAACCTAATTAAATCCTGCCAATCTGGAGCAACTTTAATTATCAATGAAGTACACAAACTAATTCCAGAAATTGCCGAATTTGCCGCCGCAATAAAATCGGATTTGGGCTATGCAAATCAAGTAAATGCCTACTGTTCATGGCCAGAGAAACAAGGATTTGATTCCCATTACGATACCCACGAAGTTTTCATTTTACAAGTAGACGGAATTAAGCAATGGTATGTGTTTGAAGACACAATTAAGTATCCGCTGACAGACCAAAAATCTTCATCTTTTACACCACCAGAAACCGCAGCATATTTAAATTGTACTTTACATCCAGGCGATGTGCTGTACATACCCCGCGGACATTGGCATTATGCAGTTGCTTGCGAAGAACCATCGCTGCATTTAACATTAGGAATACATGGCAAAACCGGAATTGACCTGTTAGAATGGTTAGTGAGTGAATTGCGCGAACAATCAGAGTGGCGAAAAAGTTTACCGCTACGAACAAACGCAGATTCTATCAACGCAAATGTTAACTCTTTAATTGCTGAATTACACCGCTACACAAATACTAAAAATCTAGCGGATGAGTATAGCAATTATCTGGACAGTTTAGGAAAGCCAGTTGCTAAATATTCTCTGCCTCATCAAGCAGGATTCAACATTTTTCCTTATGGTATGCAAACCAAGTTTAGAAATCCCAAGTTTCAACGAATCAGAATTCACGAATTATCTGAGGGGTGCGGATACAAAATCGTTGTAGCAGGTAAAGAAGTATCTCTGAGAGGAGTAACTGCTAAATTTATGGATAATTTATTCAGTATGGAGTTTTTTACTGGGGAGGATGTGATGGATTGGTTGCCGGATTATGATTGGGATATAGATGTAGTTCCCCTTTTGTCGCAACTGATAGTTGACGGAATTATTTTTGTTGGTTAAAACTAGAGAAGAACATGAGTTCTTATATATGGTTGTGGAAGAGTCGTTCATAAAACATACAATGAGGTAAATAATGATGGATAAGTTTTTTTGTGCTGATGCTTCTAAATGCGCTCAAGAGGATATTATTGGCACTGGTAGCAATTACCAAACCTATGTATTGATTGAATGCTGCTTGCCTTGGGAGTCGGAAGCTTTCAACTCGAAGGAAGTTCCCCAAAATCTGAGAGATTTGGTAGAGGAAGTACAGCATTCTCACCAAAAAGTTCGCTTTTTATTGATAAATAGTGACCAGCATAAATGTGCGGATCGGCGCAAAATATTGATTTATGATAATAAAAACTCGGAACTCTTTGGCGGCAATAAAAAACATGAATTTAATGCAGATAATATTGACAAAGTAGCGGGAATTGTCAGAAGCTATTTAGCTGGAGATGTTCCAGATTGCGAGGCAGACAACAAGCCAAGTAGAGATATTTTGGTTTGTACTCACGGTAGTCATGATATGTGCTGTGCGAGATATGGCAATCCTTTTTATGCCCAAGCAACGGCTTTAGTTTCTGAGTTAGGATTAGATGATGTTCGCGTCTGGAAATCTAGTCATTTTGGCGGACATCGCATGGCACCGACTGCGATCGATTTGACTGATGGGAGGTATTATGGAAATCTCGATCGCACTTCGTTCCAATCAATCTTAACCCGCACTGGTGATATCGAATGCTTGAATAAAGTTTATCGAGGTTGGGGGATTTTGCAAAACGAAATTCAAGTTTTGGAAAGAGAGTTAATCATGCTTTATGGGTGGGATTGGTTTAATTACAAAGTCACTGGTCAAATGATTAGTTCAGACATAAAAAATGATGCCTTCTCGGCTGAAATTACTTTTGAAAAAGCCGATGGTACTTATACTTATCGCGCTGATTTGGTGAAAGATGAAACCAAGACTGTGCGACTTAAAGGTTCTTGTGGTGCTAAAAAAGAGTCGGAGTTTGTGAAGTATTCTGTAGAAAATATCCATTTTTACTCGAAGAAAGAGGAGTTAATATTTGTAATTCCTCCTGCTGTTTCGATGGCAAAAATGGTCGAAGCTACGTGAGATTTTGTCCTATTGATCGCACACAATACATAAGCCGGGGCGGGTTTTTGAGATAGTTGGTTTTTGGCACATATTGTTGGTGAACCCTTCGACTATGCTCAGGGAATCGCCCGCCCCTACATTATAGACAGTCAACAAAAAAAAGACACTGCCCTCTAGTGAGAGCAGCTATTCAAGTAAAGCATTTTATTGTCTCTCAAAACTACGGGATTAACCTTCAGTATTTCCCGATTTATTTGGCAGTTGCAAGTCATCTGGATCGACATAATGACAAACTGCTTTGTCCATGCAAATCAAGGCCCAACCAGACTTGTCAATACTCATCAGCTTGTAGGATGCTGGCTGAATAAAAAAACCTTTGTGATTGCGAGTTGCTGGTTTGATATTAACGTGGTTTTCAGTGCTCATAGTCTTAAAACTCCTGGTACTGTACTGTGCTGTTAACTAAGCCTGTATTTCGCTGGGCGAATTGCTGAATCGTGTGGCGCCCCCACACCAATCGCAAGCGATTTGGTTTGGGTTTCAGAGTCCTGTCAAGGATATCTAGAACTTCCTTCAAGGTACTCCAATTGTTTCCCTCTACAGCATTTTAAAGTGAGGAATGCGTCTAGCCCCACTGTTCGTATTAGCTTAAGTTTTCAAATACTAGCACTGCTATTCTGAGATTTCCATAAAGTTATTTATTGATTTATTACGATGTCGTAATAAATCCGAAAGCTGATTTCTGCGATCCCCGCATCAAAATCGGCTTGTTTCCGTGGTTAAGGCTCAAACAGCCATTGCTGAACGCGGGTGAGACTCTTCCAATCGGGTTTTCTGCTTAACCCATCTTCAAAGTTCTTTTTAACTTCTTCGAGTAACTCGTCCGAAGCCATTAGGAGTTGCTGAGTTACTTCTACATGAGGCCGCACACCTTTTTCTTTGAGATCCAGGATGGCGATTGCGAGGTTAATCCGCGCTTGGGGGTCGTGGGGGTTCAATTTAACGGCGGTTTTCGCGGCTTTTTGAGCGGATGAGGGTTTATCTTCCAATAGGTAAAGCCACGCGAGGCTAGCCCAGGCATTTCCGTTTTTCGGCGCTTTCAAGCACACTTCTTTGAACACGGGAATCAAATCTTTGGGGGCTTCACCTGCTTGGTAGCGATCGAAACCGTCTTTAAACAATTCTTCAGGGGTCATTCGATTTTGGATTTTGGATGCGTGGATTTTGGATGGAAAAGGGCATGGGGCGATTAAAAATTGTTTTCCCGATGCCTTGTGTTCAGTTCGTAGGGTGCGTCAAAACAGAAAAACTTGTTAAATAAACATAATTAATGTCTGACGCACCTTACAAATTGATTGAACTATTTTTCAGATTTTATGTAGAAAAAGAGCTACCACAGCCGCAAGTTTGAGTGGCGTTGGGGTTGGTAAACTGAAAGCCGCCACCGATCATGGCGTCGCTGAAATCGAGTACCAAACCGTAAAGATAGAGAATGCTTTTGCGATCGCACACTACCTGAAAGCCTTCGTAATCGAACACTTCATCGTCTGATTTGACAGTGCTCGGATCTGCGAAATCCATCACGTAGGACATCCCAGAACATCCGCCCTGCCGCACTCCAACGCGCAAGCAGAGGTCTTTGCCTTGCTTTTCTCTGAGGCCTAAAACTTGACGGACTGCGGAGTCCGTCATTTGAATGCCCCGCTTTTGTGAAGTTGCTTGAGTCATCACTTTGCCGAACTCCTGATACTGATCAATGCTAAGAGTTTCATCTTATCTATTTATTGTACAGGACTGTTGGATCTGCGGCTGTTGAGAAGAGCTGTTGTCCCCCCATTTCCCCATAGGGTTTATGATTGAGAGGCAGCGGTTGACCCTTAGTGGGGCGCCGCAACCATGCTTCACCCAACGGGCTTACTCTAATGGCAGCGCTGAATCGCTCTACTCTTCGTCGGCTACAAAATTTACCTCAAATTCCCAGCGTGTGGGAGGGCGATCGCCGACCCTTGTCGAATGACGACTCACACATGATGATAGACGAGGATGACATCCTAGAAGGTGGTGGCGAGTGCATTCTCTGGGTGGATGGCTCTGAAGGAGTTGTCAGGGCCATGGATATGGTAGGCTCTGATGCTGGCCCAGAGGCGATCGTCCGGGCCCTGCTGCGCGCCATGGAACATCCCCAAAGTCCCTCTCCCGCAGTCCGTCCCCAAAAAATCGTAGTCAAAAACCGGGAAATTCAATTTTATCTGCGGGGCGTACTTCAAGATTTAGGAATTGCGATCGACTATGTACCGGAATTACCCCTAATTGACGAAATATTTCGGGGAATGGAAGAAGTTGCAGTCAACAGACCTCCTGAATTGCCGCCTCAATATGCTGATATTCTCATGGAAAAAGCTGCTCAAATTTGGCATGACTCTCCATGGCAGACTTTGAGAGAACATCAAATTATATCTATTGAAATCAATCAATGGGATGTCGCCAGCCTCTACGTGTCAGTATTGGGCCAGGGCAGAATGGATTACGGAATTTTGCTATATCGCTCTCTAGAATCCTTGAAGCGGTTTCGAGAGCGAGTCGTAAACGATGATTCTTTTGAAGATTTAGAACAGGCTTTTTTAGGGCAAGACTGTTTGTTTCTCACCTTTGAAAGTGTCGCGGAAATTGATGAGGATGATGAGGAAGAAATTGATTTAGCCGATTTAGATCCATCGGAAATTGAACCAAATTTTGGCAATTTGCATCCTTTAGAAGGTTTGCGATCGATTCTTTATGAAGAAGAAGCCCTCCCGATGTTAGTTGCTCTCGAAGCATTGCACCGCTTTTTCCGCAATAGTCGTCGCAAACTTGCAGCAGAAACATTTCCAACTCTCAGTAGTCGCTACCGCATCCCTGTTCCCGATTCTGACGGAGAAACTCAGCAGATATCTGTCAAAGTTTCAACAATGCCCGATGTCTCGGACGAATTATTGCAGATGCTAGAAGATAACGATGATGATGATGATGACGATGATGAATTTGAAAGGCCTTTGCTACGGGACGATTTAGTACCACAAAATTCATTTTTGAGTCTTGGTGTCATACCTTGGACAACAGTAGATTTCCTGCGCGGAAATGCCCAGTTTCATCAAAGTGCCGAAGTTGATATTAATCCCAATGGAGATGGTTTGCCTGTCGTGATGATTCAAACTTCAAACCCGAAGGCAAAAACGATGATTCAGGATTTACAGGAAGCTGGGGGAGTGAAGGGAATTTGTTTTAATCCGGGCGAAGATCCGTTTCAAGAGGAGCAATATGATTTGGGTATTTTGCAAGCTAACAATGGAGATTTATACTTATTTGGAGAGTTTAATGATGATGATCCAGTACATCAAGAAGCGCGCCAAAAATGGGAACGTCGCTGTCAATTAACTAAGGGTTGGTGCGGTTTGGTAATTGCTAAAGGCTTGATGGGCGCTTCTCGTGGTCAGCCTCAGTTTAAGGATATGATCGCTTTGTTTGAGGTGCGCTGGGTGTCTGCTAAAGATTTAGGAATTGGGCCTCTTCAATTGATGCCGATGTTTTGAAGTTAGTTGACGGTTGACTGTTGACGGTTGACTGTTGACGGTTGACTGTTGACGGTTGGCAGTTGTTAATCGCTTGCGGATGCTAATAACTAATAACTACTAACGAATAACATTATTCAGTAGTCAAAGGTCAACAGTCAACAGTCATTTTTTTAAATTTGAATTATTCAGGAGAATGATTATGTCAAATTTTACTCAAAAGCGAGAAGTAGTGGTTGCCCTTGATGCCGAATTTGCCGATAAAATCGACCAGTTGACTGATAATTGGACGGAGGCGATCGAACAAGCTCTCCGTCTCTGGTACGCTAAGCAAATAGAAGATAAGTTGCGGAAGTTTTATCTCAACCGCAGCCAAGAAGATATTGAGTTTGAGGAAGAATGGGCAACATTTGCTCAGTCACAAATGGAAGAAATTTTAATAGAGGAAGGTCTTTGATACAATGACAGAAACTTATCCGCGACAAGGCGAAGTTTATCTTGTTAGAGCTTTGCGAACGATCGGAGATCTCAAAAAGCGTCCTGTTGCTGTCATTTCCATAGATAGTCGCAATGAATTCAGCCGTACTGTACTGATAGTCCCTTTTACTAGCGATTTGAGAGGGGGCGAAACTCCGACTAGGGTTTTGATTTCTGCTGGTGAAGGAGGGTTAGAATCGGACTCACTGGGTGTCTGTGAACAAATTCTAGCTGTCCAAAAGACGTTTTTAGAACACGGCCCTTATGGTCAAATTAGTGCTGTGTCTTTGGCAAGAATTCAGAGGGCGGTACAAGTGTCGATCGGCATTTACGAACTTTAATCATATTTCTGATATTCTAAAAATTTGTTACAATTTGTAAAAATACTGTAAAGGATAAATAAAATGCGGGTTGCGATCGCAGGTGCAGGACTAGCTGGAATGACCACAGCCGTTGATTTAGTGGATGCTGGCCACGAAGTAGAAATTTTTGAATCCCGTCCCTTTGTCGGTGGCAAAGTCGGTAGTTGGGTAGATCCCGATGGTAATCACGTTGAAATGGGTTTGCACGTCTTCTTTGGCTGCTATTATAACTTATTTGCCCTCATGAAAAAAGTGGGAGCATTTGACGATTTGCTCCTCAAACAACACGTCCACACTTTTATCAATCGAGGTGGCGAAACTGGTAGTTTAGATTTTCGCTTCCCGGTGGGTGCTCCTTTGCACGGATTGAAGGCATTTTTCACTACATCTCAGCTATCCGTACAAGACAAAATTCAAAATTCGCTCGCTCTGGGAACTAGCCCGATCGTCCGAGGTTTGATAGACTTTGACGGAGCGATGAAAAGTATCCGCAATTTGGATAAAATCAGTTTTGCTGACTGGTTCCGCAGCCACGGCGGCAACCAAAATTCACTCAAAAGGATGTGGAATCCGATCGCCTACGCCCTGGGTTTTATCGACACCGAAAATATTTCTGCCCGGTGTATGTTGACAATCTTTCAATTCTTTGCTACCAAAACAGAAGCCTCAATGATGAGAATGTTGGCAGGTTCTCCCAGTGAGTATTTGCACAAACCAATTGTGGAATATTTGGAAAGCAAAGGAACAAAAATTCACACGCGGCGGAGAGTGCGAGAAATTCAGTTTCAAGAAGGTGCGGAAACTCGTGTGAGTGGCTTAGCTGTAGCGAGTGGCGAAACCGAAGAAACTATTATAGCTGATGCCTATGTTTTTGCGTTAGATGTGCCGGGAATTCAGAAAATATTGCCTCCAGCTTGGCGGAAATGGTCGGAATTTGACAATATTTATAAGTTGGATACTGTGCCTGTAGCTACAGTGCAATTGCGGTTTGATGGTTGGGTAACGGAATTGGAAGATGAAGCCAAACGCAAACAGTTGAGTCATGCCGTAGGAATCGATAATTTGCTCTATTCCGCAGATGCAGACTTTTCTTGTTTTGCTGATTTGGCGCTGACGAGTCCCAAGGATTATTATAAGGAAGGACAAGGTTCTTTGTTACAGTTGGTGTTGACTCCTGGCGATCCGTTTATCAAACAAAGCAATGAGGCGATCGCACAACACGTACTCAAACAAGTTCAGGATTTATTTCCATCAGCGCGGGAACTAAATATGACTTGGTACAGTGTAGTTAAGTTGGCTCAATCTCTGTATCGGGAAGCACCTGGTATGGATGTTTATCGTCCTGCTCAAAAAACGCCGATCGCCAATTTATTTTTAGCAGGAAGTTACACTCAACAAGATTATATTGATAGTATGGAAGGAGCGACTCTTTCAGGGCATCAAGCAGCTAAGGCAATTCTCGAAGCTTACAGTCATTAATCATTGTTCCTCTCGATTCGATCCCCCCTAACCCCCCTTAATAAGGGGGGGACAAGATTCTTCTCAAAGTCCCCCTTATTAAGGGGGATTTAGGGGGATCTAGACTCGACAACAAACGAGAAATCTAAAATCTAAAATCCAAAATCTAAAATCCCATGACTGATTGGTTAGAACATAGCGTACAAGTAGAAGTAGAAATTCCCATCGAATTAGCGTGGAAACTTTGGTCTGACTTAGAGCAATTACCGCGCTGGATGAAATGGATTGAATCAGTTCAGATTCTCGAAGATAACCCAGAATTGTCTCGCTGGAAACTAGCCACTGGCGGCTTGGAATTTAGTTGGCTTTCTCGGATTATCAAATTAGTGCCAAATCAGATTATGCAGTGGGAATCGGTGGACGGTTTGCCAAATCGAGGTGCGGTACGGTTTTACGATCGCAAAAATAGCAGTATTGTCAAACTCACGGTAGCCTATGGAATTCCCGGCTGGCTGGCAAAATTGATGGACAATTCATTTGTGGGGCGCGTAGTTGAATCGACACTCCAGGCTGACTTGGAAAGGTTTAAAGAATATGCTCTCAAAGTCAAAGCGATATCTTAGCCAGAAGTATTGAAAAGTTAAAAATTAAGACGTGAAGGTCGATCGCCCTAAAGCCTCAGTATCATAGAAATATGCTGCCGAGTCCTTGCTAATTATGAGTTACTGCCTAAATCCCGCTTGTCAAAACCCCCAAAATGCCGATCGCACCCAATTTTGCCTGAATTGCGGTGCTAAACTATTGCTCAGAGAGCGTTACCGCGCCCTTAAACCCTTGGGGCGAGGCGGTTTTGGCAGAACTTTTTTAGCCGTAGATGAAGACAAACCCTCAAAACCCCGCTGTGCCATCAAACAGTTTTTCCCCTTATCTCAAGGTACTAGCAGCGCCGAAAAAGCAGCAGAATTATTCAACCGGGAAGCAGTGCGACTAGATGAGTTGGGAAAACACCCGCAAATTCCTGAATTGCTGGCGCACTTTCAGCAGGAAAGCTATCAGTATTTGGTGCAGGAATTTATCGAAGGTCAAAATTTACAGCAAGAATTAGCTCGGACTGGGCCCTACAACGAAAATCAGATTCGTAGTTTGCTGAATGATTTATTGCCAGTATTAGAGTTTGTACACTCGCGCAGTGTAATTCACCGAGATATTAAACCACCAAATATTATCCGCCGCCGTCTTTCTGAATCTTCAATTATTTATACTTACCCAACATTAACCGGGGAATTAGTTTTAGTTGATTTTGGGGCTGCAAAAGTTGTCGAACCTTCGATAGACATCGGTACTGTAATCGGTTCTCCCGAATTTGTGGCACCGGAACAAATTCGAGGTCAAGCAGTTTATGCTAGCGATTTATATAGTTTGGGAGTAACTTGCATTTATTTGCTGACTCAAGTATCTCCTTTTGATTTGTTTGATATCAATCAGGATACTTGGGTTTGGCGAGACTTTTTGAAGGTTCAATTTGATCCGAAATTGGGTCGTATCCTTGACAAAATGATCGAAGCCAGTCTCAGTCGTCGCTACAAATCTGTAACTGAGGTACTCCAAGATTTGCAGCAGCAGAGGGCGGGCACGGGGACACCGCAGCAGCAGAAGGCGGGTACGGGGGTACAGCCTCTACAAGGGCCTGTAATTCCTGTGCAGAATTCATTACCGCCAACGATTGCAGGCACTATTTTACCTGTGCCACAGGTGCTGCGGGTTGTGCCGGCACACGCGCCCACTTGGAGGTGCGTTCATACTTTGGTAGGGCATTCCAATGCTGTCACCTCGGTAGCTTTCAGTCCTGATGGGGCGACTTTGGCTAGCGGTAGCGAGGACAAGACGATTGAGATGTGGAAGTTGGAGACTGGTAAGCGGTGGTACACTCTCACGGGTCATTCTGACTGGGTGACTTGTGTGGCTTTTAGTCCTGACGGGGCGACTTTGGCTAGCGGTGGCCGGGACAAAATGATTCACATTTGGGATTTGAATAAGGGTAAGTGGTGGTACGCTCTGACGGGTCATTCTGACCGGGTTTCTGCTGTGGCTTTCAGCCCGAACGGTCAGGTTTTGGCTAGCGGTAGTCGGGACAAGACTTTGCGGGTGTGGAATTTGAGTAAGGGAAGGCAGATGTCGGCTTTGATTGGTCACGCTGAGGGGGTGGAAGCGGTGGCTTTTAGTCCTAATGGGGAGTTTTTGGCTAGTGGTAGTCGGGACAAGACTTTGCAGTTGTGGGATTGGCAGGCTGGTCGATCGCTTTGTACTTTAGCAGATCATCGGGATTGGGTGCGATCGACTGTTTTTGCCTCGAACTCCCTTGCCGGTCAGACCCCCCCCAGCCCCCCATTACCAAGGGGGGGAGTAGGAGAAGGATTTATTTTGGTTAGTGGGAGTCGCGACGGTACGGCGAAACTGTGGCGGGTGGATGCACAAGGGCGTGGAAAAATGTTGCGGAGTTTCAGGGATAATTCTGGGGATGTTTTGTGTGTGGCTTTGGCCTCGGATGGTCGAGTGTTGGCGACGGGTAGTCGGGATGGCACGATTTATTTGTGGGATGCTGAGGGCGGTGGTTTGCTGGAAGTTTTGTCGGGTCATGGTGGGGAGGTTTTGTCGGTGGCGTTTAGTGCGGATGGGGGGAGTTTGGCTAGCGGTGGGGGCGATCGCATTGTGAAGATTTGGCGGGCGATCGGGTGAAGCGAGGAAATTGAATATTTATGCTTGACAGGCGATCGAAGGTTGTGCTACAGTAGGAATTCGTGGGGACGCATAGCTCAGTTGGTTAGAGCACTACGTTGACATCGTAGGGGTCACTGGTTCGAGTCCAGTTGTGTCCATGATTTTCAATCCTTTGCAACTATCCTCTGTCAAGTTACCCCTGCAATTAATCATAGTAGGGAAACGGTATTGCCGTCTCCTCTATATCATTCCAGTCCAACCGAAATCATTCCAGTTCAACCAGAATTGATATGAGCCAATATTGGCTCAATTAAAACTACACCTCTGGCAACTTATACTGCTGGACAATCCGCTTCGCATATTCTGGCACATGAGCCTCCAACTTCTCCGGGTAATTGCGCTTCACATACAGATAATTGCGAGTGAAATGAGAATCAATCGAAAACCGAGCATATTCCAAACCCTTCGGCCCAATTCTCTCAATAAACACTCCCATTAACTTCGCCGCCCACATCGGCAAAGTCACACCTTTTTCATAAGCTGGAATGCTTTGCTGAACCGCTTCTTTTCTATTACCCTGAGACATCACTGGCTGAGTGTTGAGCTGATCCGTTACCAAGTCCAACATCTCTTGTCCAGTGTCATTTCGCACCACAATCCATTGCCAGCCAAAAGGTGCGCCCATGTAGCCCACAACTAAATCTGCCAAGGAATTCACATAGTCAAAACAGCTCAAACAAGAAGGAGCAAAAACATCTTTCAATTCCTTTGTATTCAATCCGAAAAACGGTACTTTTTCCTCTGAACCATCTTCATGTTTGAAGTGAACGTTAAAGTCTTGCATAAACTCATAGGAAACGACCGTTTCAGGAGAACGGCTAGTTGTATCTAGGAATTTTTGTAAACCAGCGCGGCTGACATTATCCACGCAGGGAGTTCCCAAAACATAGAGCTTTTCTAAACCGAGTTTTTTCTCAACTGTTCGCAAAGCTTGAATTTGACAGCCCACACCAATTACTAACAGCCGCTTCATCCCCGATTTTTCGATTTGTTCCAATACCGAAAGGTTGGGAGAGAGAGTTGGTTTGTTGACTTTTGCTGCGAGAATTTCTTCGCGAGTCGTAGCAATAATCGGCATCGGTTGAAAGCGGTCTTCTTTGGTGTTTTGGACGCAAACAACACCTTCTACAATCCCTTTTTCCAGCATCTCAATCGCAATTGTACTGACAATTCCCGTCCACTGAGCGCCCTCGATCGGCTCTTTTTTCCGAGCGGCCATCATATTTTGACTGACTCCGAAATACCAATCGTCTTGATTGTCGAGATTACGCGATCGGCCATGAATCTCTGCTTCCAGTTCTGCGATATGCTGTGTTAAGAAAGCACAAGATTCCTTGACATAATGGATGTAATATGTGTCGCACAAACCGCACTCGCTGCAAAGTTCTTTAGCGGGGCGGCGGCTACCCGGTTTCAGGGCTTTGGATTTTTGGTGCTTAGTAGAATCTATTGCAGTCATCTAAATTATTTATTTTATGCAGATATGGCTTTTACGAGAATATCACACCCATTCGGGTTAATTTGTTTCTTTATTCTTTCTTTCAGTCCGCGGAGGCGGACTTCGTTTGACAAGACGCGATTTCAATCGCCGAGTCTAAATAGCTATAGCAATCCTTGCAGGAGTCGTAAATTTTTTACCCCACCCCAACCCTCCCCTTACTAAGGGGAGGGAGTAAGAAATTCACAAATAATTTAGAATTGCTATATCACTCGCGATTAATCCGAATCAAATCTGTCAAAATATTATCCAAACCTCCATTAACTTGAATTCGATCGATCTTCTCAGCAATCCGTTCCAAAACCTCCAATTCCTTCAAACGCAAAGCCACAGGATTATCCTCCATCACTTTCGCAGTATTCAACATACTCCGAGTCGCCGCCGTTTCCTCCCTGCGCCTAACTCCATTGGCTTGAGCCGATTTTTCCGCCTCTACAACCTTGCTCAAAATAGCCTTGATTTCACCAGGTAAAATGACATCTTTGATACCTACAGAATCGACTTCAATGCCATAATCTGTGGTTTTGGCGCGGATATATTCCGATATAGTGCGATCGATCGCACCTTTGCTCTCCAACAACCCATCCAAAGTCTGTTCCCCCACCGCACCACGCAAAGCAAACTGCAACTCCTTGTACAAAAATCCCGTAATATCCGACAAGCCATTTTTTGCCATCAGCGGATCTCGGATGCGATAACCCGCAGTCAAATTCAAGCGCAGAGGTACTTTGTCTTTTGACAAAATATCTTGACCAGATACCTCAATATTTTGCAATCGTAAATCAATCGCTTCCGTTTGAAAAGAGCGTCCAAACTTCCACCAAGCATGAGTTCCTGGCGGTAGTTGCGATTGAAACTCTTGGTTAATATATAATAGTCCGATGTGCTGTGCTGGAACTTCACAAAAGTGCAAATACTGAGTACAAATTAATAGAGCTTCTGGGAAACCAGCCACCAACTCAGCGATTAAACGATGATCTAAATTGACATTAGTATTGATATCAATAATTTCCACATCAACACCTTGCCAAAATAGCTTGCGGCTTGTCGGTGGCAAAAACGCAATCACTTTTCCCCGATCGCGCACAATCGCAATTTGATTTCCCAGTAATTGCACAAGTTCACAGTAGGCTGCTACAAAATCGGGATGTTTTTCAATTAAGACATTTTCTTGGGGAAATGCAATATTAGGAGTAACTCGGCTGAGATTAGTAACTATGACATCTCTATCCACAACAGACCAAAAAGCATATTCTCCTGACTCTAGAGGGCGCACAAAATTATTCTGCACATACAGTAAACCTAGTTGAGACTCAGAGACTTGAAACTTTTTCAGTCCTTGCAAAGTGAGCGATCGCACTTTTTGCACAAACTCAGCCGGCAATTCTAAATTCTCGTCTAAATTGAAAACATGACATTCTACCTCAATAAAACCGCGCCAAAACGCCCGCAATTGATTAGGTAAAACACTTATCCAAGTTTGACCCAAACGAACTAAAGCTGTTTGATTGAATGCGGTTCTGACAATCGAGAGATGTTCTTGTAATTCGGTTCTGTGGTTTCTTAGTAACAGTTCTAAATTGTCAATTTTAGCTTCTGGCTGATTGCGATCGTAGATTTTTAGGTTCCAATAGCTACTGAAATAGGTGTATGTACCGGGTAGCAAAATTTTCTTGAAATCACTGCGATGATATAAAATTCCGATTTGATTCGGTTCGATATAAAAGGTTTTCCACATATAAATTTTTATGGATAATTTGGGCAAGCGAAATCAGTGAGGCAGATTTAATTTAAAGATCGATCGCCTTTTTGAATTTAGCTGTATTACTTATACTACAACATATTTTTTAACTCTGCAAGTGCAAGTGTTTACAGTTCAGATGCGGGCAAAAGCGCCTCCCAGACTGGATTAAGATTGTCACTACTTCTGCTAAACCACCTTTCGGCAATCTCGAAAAAGATCGTAATTCTCAAATATGCCGATCGCGCACCAATCCAGAATCCCCGCAGGAAAACCAAATCTGAAAAAACGAAGGACATACTCAAATCAGGGAGAGAAACAGTTGCGCGAGCTCTTGACTGCTAACAAACACTTGCATCACAGAGTTGTAAAATAACGGACTCGAACCGTCTTGGGATTTCTCCCGTGCCATTTTTTAGCTTGAAAAGCTACCCGGACCAGTACCAGGGTGTTTAAAGTACAGGATTTGAACCTGTTACAAATCGATTAGTAGTCGATTCGCTCTACCAAATGAGCTAACTTTGTGGGGCTGATACAGGACTCGAACCTGTGACTCTTCGGAACACCGATCGCTCTACCAACTGAGCTAATCAAGCAATATAGTTGAAAGTACCTAGCGGTATACGCTGAAACCAAAGGTGGCGCACCAGTCGGGTATATAGAACCCAAACTATAGCTTGGTAACTTTCTCACTATCCCGATTTCAAGATAGCATATTCAGTGCTGGACGCAGGTAGGCTCAGAAACCGGGTTTTTTACGAAAATATATTGTAGTTAATTGATTGCACATTATATTAGGTATCACTGATTAATCCACAGTCCGCTCCTCGTGGTGGCTTCCATCCAGCGCACTCTCATCTACAGTAGAAAAGTCAAGTAATGATGGAACATCAAAACTGGGGAGTTCAACTTGCAAATACTTATCTCCACACAGATTCTCTGGTTTACCATCTCTATACATAATCAGAGCTTGAGCCTGCGCCCACATCGCCACTTCTTTTCGTTCCATGTCATTGAGTCTAGAGGCAATTGTTTGCAAAGCTTTCAAAGTCAGCGCTTGATCGAGTACCCCCGAAATCATTGTCATTTCATAACAATGTTCCATATATTCGTAGGGAATCTGCTCGTATGGAGGTGGTGGAGCAACACGCTTCAAAGCGTCCCCGATCTCGGTTCTGCGATCGAGAGCTACCATTTCAGCAATCTCTGGCAATATCGGCACTAAGACGGCGGGTGGAGGAATTTTTCTGTGATACTTACGGGAATTTGGCGAAAAATAGGCAATCCGAAGAGTTCTTTCCCACTCTCGCATCGCTCTTTTGGCTTCAAGACAGAAGAAGTGAAACCTGACCCATTTCTCTAAATCAATTGCCACATTCCGTCCCATCTGCTGTGCTAGCAGGGGCAACGCCTTCACAATTACCTGCCGTATCACTTCGCCCCGCTCCCCGTCTGGACTTCCTGTCCAATCTCTCAGACGATAGTCAGTCTCATACTCAATAAAAGCCTGGGTATAAATTGACTCCCAGATAGATGGTTGCTCTAGTAGGGCATTTGGCAATCCTAGCAGCGGTAGAAAAGGAGCAGCCCACGGTAAAGTGGGAAAAGACAAAGCTCTCAAGTAATTCCAGCTTTCCCCATCTTTCCAAGAAAAATCAATTTCCAAACAGTTCTGTTTTGTCATAAATGATAGTGTCTATCAAGGCCTAAAACGTAAGTCTAACCCTAGAAGCCTTGCAATTACTTCCAATGCCAGCAGAACAAATCCTGCTACCCCCGCTCCTACCCATAAAGCACCGTCTCTTACCTGTGCGCCAAGCTCATTTGCCCGTGCCAGTAAGCTACTTTGGTTTCGACGAATGCCAAACGGATATTTATTGATTTTCTGTGGCGGAGACTGCACCAATTCCACCCGTTTGCGCTCCTAAATAACTATTCTCAAAGTTAAGGTTAGTCGAAAGGTTAATTAGTCCTGAATTAGCTTTTGTGCTGGCGTTAACAATTGAACTGACTGATGGCATTCCTGCGGGTAATAATCCAGCCGTCTGAATTTACTTGCAATACATTAGCTGTGGAATTGAGTTCGGAACTAGCAATCCTAAAGGTGTACTGGTTCGCTGAACCTGCTTCGTTATTACCTGATGCTGTTTTAGCTGTGCAAGCGCCACCTAAAGAAGTTAATTGAGTATATTAATTAACTACAAGGTTCTGCTGATGAGTAGATTTTATATAATTGCAACAATCGCGCAGCGGACAATCTCCACAGCGTGGGTTTTTAGCCGTGCAAACTATCGCTCCGAAGTCCAACAGCGTCAAGTTCCACTTGCTTGCTTCTGTATCGGGAGCGATTAGTTCTGCTGTTTTCCACAACAGCTTGCAGCGCGATTTGACTCGATTGCCAAGCAAGCCGAAAAACCGTTCTAGAATGCGGGCGACATTGGTATCGAGGACGGCTTTTGACTGAGAGAAAGCATTGGCGCAAATAGAACGTGCTGTATACAAGCCCACACCGGGGAGTTTGAGTAATTCAGCTTCGCGATCGGGGATTTTACCAGAGTATCGTTCGATGACTATCTGCACCGACTGGCAGAGTCTTTCAGTCCGAAAGTGCAAACCCAAAGGTTGCAAAATGCAGGCAATTTCTTTTACGGGTGCTGCTGCTAAAACCTCTAAGGTAGGATAGCGGGAGATAAAAGCTTCGTAAACGGGAGTCGCTGTTGAAGCTCCGGTTTTTTGCAGCAAGAATTCAGCAACAAAGATGGAATAGGGGTCGGTCGTGCGCCGCCAAGGAAAGTCGCGGAAGTTATCCAAAGCCCAAGTTTGTAGCTGGTGACGGAACCAAGCAATTTTTACTGCTTCTTTATATTGCCCTTGCTCTAAATTAGAAAGTTTGCTTGTCATAACGCTTTCGTTCAAAATATATCTATTAAACTTCTGCCACTGTTGTCGAAAGAGGTGCGAAGCCATTCTAGAAAATCTCTAGGGTTTCGACTTCTTTCAATACTTCATTAACCTGGAATATGCTGTATTCAAAAAAGTGTATATTGAATTTTGATGAGTGACCTCTGAAATTTAGCTCAACTAAGATCGATCAAACTTTTCCCGTTATTATGAGAAGAAGTGCGGAGCCATTCCAGAAAATCTCTATTTAAAGTCTCAGTTTCCTTCAATCGTTGTAAGTCTTCGGCTTCTTTAGCCATTTCTCTAAGGGCAAATGGGTGACTGTCTATTTCTGAACAAAATTGTTCTTCTCCATTTCTTCCCGAACAAAAATTTCCAGATTCATTCAGGTAAGTTATGTAAGACTCAATGGTAGTTCTAGCGCATTTTGCGACTAAAACAATCATTTCTGTGGTTGACTCAATACAGGCTGTCAGGGTCTTGCATATGGCGTCCATAGCCTCTACAGCTTCATAACTATCGCCACCAAAATCTAGGGAATCAGGAGCTACATCTTGGCTATGAAAAGGCTCTATTAATTGATAAATTTTAACAGGCTCTACTGGCTTTCCTTGCAAAATTTCCCAAACTTCATCCAGTGCATTTCTCAGTACGCTAGGATTGCCAAAATCATACATTCGGCAAAAAGCGCTGTAGTTAGGCAGCATTCGTTCGCAACAAGCAGCAGCAAATGCAACTCTGTGAAGACCAAGAAGGTTTTCCAGTTCTTTTTCTAGGGTATCAAATTCAAAAAAGTGCATATTCATTATGGCGTGTTTCCTAAGTTTAATTCGCTGTTGGGGACGCTGTTAAAGGCTTATGTTAAAGTTGAATCAACGGTTAACAGCGATATCAGTATTTTTCCTGCTAGCAATTTTACTGGTACGGCGGTAACAAATGCTCAAATTGCTGTCAATTTACCGAGTTTAAAGGCTGACCCCAATTTGGTTTTGAGTTTGTTTGCAAATCCGCCGGAAATGAGTATTGAATCGGGGGCTGCGGGGGCTAGAGGTGGGAGTGCGAATGGTGTTGTTTCAAGGAGTTATAGTTCGCCACAGTACCTAAATATGTTTAGTGGGTGTGCTGGGGATTTAATTGCTGCTAGTATTGTGGCAACGGGCAATGTTAGAGTTTTAGGAACGCCTGCAACTGGAACTTACGCGGGCAATGTCACGACTGATTCAAAGCTTACTCTCGTCTATGAGTATGAGTCTGAGTCTGAAACTGTGCCAGAACCTACTACGATCGCAGGTGTTGGTTTAGCTTTTGGCTTGGGGTGCTGGTGGAAGAGGAAGGTAGGGAAAAGGGCTTTTAAATAATGGGATGGATAAGATGCGTAAGCCTTGCTCAGAGAGGGGCGATCGCGGATTTAGTCTCACAGCCATAAAAAAAGTAGAGACGCGATATCGCATCTCTACAAAAATTCTAAATCAGGTGCACATTGTGCACCCTACAAATTAGTAGTTCTGTGGAACAGGAGAACCTGACGCGCCAGAAAGACTCGGTGACAAGCTATTACTTGGTGCACCACCAGTCTTCGCCCGCTTCTTAATCAAGATTGGCTTCACACCGTTTTCGGCGATCGGTGCATCTTCCTGTTGAGCATAATCCTGGCCCATCCAAGCCGGACGGCTCTGATCGAAAGCCATTTGCAATGCCGCAGCGGCGATCGCATGGGAATCATACTCTTCAGACAACTGAGATACCAAAGGCAAGAAAGATGCCATCCGTTCGCCAGCCAAAGCTTCGCGAACCTTACCCTGCATCTTCTCCAACTGGCGGGCTTCAATTTGCGCCCGTGTTGGAATCACCCGAACTGCCAAGCTCGATCGCACATGGCGTTCAATCAAGCGTAGTTTGCGGCGATCGACCGGTTGAATCAGCGTAATTGCTGTTCCTTCGCGGCCAGCCCGGCCTGTACGACCGATCCGGTGAACGTAGCTTTCTACACTGTCAGGTAAATCGTAGTTAATGACGTGAGTCAAGTGATCCACATCCAAACCCCGCGCCGCAATATCAGTCGCTACTACCCAGCGCACTTGACATTGGCGGAACCGATGCAGCAAACGTTCCCGTTGTGCTTGGTTCAAATTACCGTGATATTCATCAACGCTGTGACCTGCGGCTTGCAGTTGGCTGGTCAGTTCCGCTGCCGACTGCCGAGTCCGCACAAAAATCAGTGCAGATTCTGGGTCTTCCATTTCCAAGATTGGCTGTAAAGCTCTTGCCTTCGTCCAACCACGGGGAATCATGTACACGCCTTGGCTAATGCGCTTTGGCGTTGCTTTTGGCTGTTCTACAGTGACGTTAACTGGGTTACGCAAATGTCTTGCGACTAATTTGCGAATCGAAGCTTCCATCGTCGCCGAGAAAAACGCTGTTTGACGCTCTTGTGGTGCTGCATCCAGAATTTTTTCCACATCTTGGATGAAGCCCATGCTCAGCATTTCGTCAGCTTCGTCCAAAACCAGCCACTTCAGTCTGTCTAGTTTCAGGCTTCCCCGGCTCAACATATCCAATATGCGTCCAGGTGTACCGACAACGATGTGAACGCCGCGCTTCAAACGCTGCATTTGGCGATCGATCGATTGACCACCATACACCGTCAAAACCTGTAGAGAGCGACCAACTTTCACTGGTCCATCGCTACTGATACCGCTCAAATCGCGAATAGCTTCAGTAACTTGCATCGCCAATTCGCGAGTCGGTGTCAGCACCAATGCTTGTACCGCAGTTACATCTAAATCAATCCGTTCCAAGATGGGCAACGAGAATGCTGCCGTTTTGCCCGTTCCAGTTTGGGCTTGACCCACAACATCGCGACCTGCTAGCAAATGCGGAATCGCTTGTACTTGGATGGGGGTAGGTTCTGTAAAGCCGAGTGTTTCCAGATGGAGAACAAGTTCTTCCGAAAGACCCAAGCCTTCAAACAATGAATTCATTAATGCTCCTAATAACGAGTCTTAGCCTTACTAAGTCGCCCAACTCGGATGCGGATTTCTGCTCTAGGGCAGGAACTCGTAAGAGTTCTGTATGGTGCTGCGCCTGCGTGCACCTTCTTAAATAGCAATCGAGTATAGGGCAGCTCCGTCGATGGTGACTAATTTTACCCATTCGACAGCCGTCTTTGATTTTGTAACTTGACATACCTACACAAACCGTCAGCGGTGTGTTATAAGCTTCCAACAACCTTAAAATAGGATATTGAACTTCCTTTGAGGTACTCGCCAGTTTCCCTCTTCGGCTTTTTATAGTGAGGATTATGACTAGCCCCACTTCACTACATAATAGTAGTAACCAGGTTTATTGGTTCAGGCGCTATCCCGCAATCTTTCGCCTACGGGATTTAAGTAAGGGATGTAGCGACCATCACCGCCTATCAGCTCAACACTTCTTCGGGATACCGTTGTGGTGTGGGGCGGACGGCGAAGCAATCTAGGATCATCCCGCTTATGTCTGGCTTGTTACTACTATACTATAGCTCTTTACATTCAGAAACAAAACATTAAACTTGTTAAAACTTTCTGATTGTTCTGTAGAGATTAATGGGTCACTTGACCGTAAAGGTCGTAGACATCTGCACGAGTAATTTTTACAGATACTATTGAACCCAGTCGCGCTTCTCCTGTCACATAGACGAGTCCGTCTACTTCTGGGGAGAACCGGGCGGATCTACCAATCAACTCGCCTGTCTCTGGTTGTTCTTGTTCTATCAGGACATCAACTACCTGACCGACAGATTCTTGATTCTTCTTCAATGATATAGGTTGTTGTGCCGCCATTACCGAATTGCGCCAAGTTTCCATGGTTTCCGCTGGCAGTTGATTTGGCAAGCTGTAGGCTGGAGTGCCTTCTTCGGCGGAAAATGTGAATACTCCGACGTGATCGAATTCATGGCGCTTGACAAATTCCAGCAAATGTGCAGCGTGTTCGTCTGTTTCGCCGGGGAAGCCGACTATAAAAGTTGTCCGCATGACGGCACCGGGAATTGCTGCTTTGAGCCGATCGACTATAGCATCATTAATCCCAGCTTGAAAAGGCCGATTCATCGCCCGCAGAACTTCGGGATGGGAATGTTGCAGAGGTAAATCCAAGTATGGCAAAACGTTGTGAGTTTCGCGGATGGCTTCGACAACCTGGGGAGTCAAACCTGTGGGATAGGCGTAGTGCATCCGAATCCAAGGTACATCTACTTCACCCAAAGCGCGAAGTAATTCGGCTAGCTTTGGTTCGCCGTAGATATCTTTGCCGTAGTTGGTGGTAATTTGAGAAATTAGGATAATTTCCTTTACCCCTTCGGAGGCTAATTGCTTAGCTTCGGCGACAATAGATTCGATCGTGCGCGATCGTTGATTTCCGCGCAAGTGCGGGATAATGCAAAAAGCGCAACGGTAGTCACAGCCTTCGGCTATTCGCAGATAAGCGACACCTTCGGATGTTGTGCGATAGCGGGGAGTAGTTTCGTCAGCGATGTAAGTAGGTTCACTAGAGACGAGGGAAACTCGATCGCCCTTTTCGACCCTTTGCATCACATCGACAATTTTATGATAATCACCAGTGCCGACAATGGCGACGGCTTCGGGCAATTCGTCGAGCAATTGCTGCTGAAAATGCTGTGCCATGCAGCCAGTGATGACTACTTTTTTATTAGCTTCGGCTAATTCTACCAGGGTGCGGACTGATTCTTCTCGCGCAGCTTGGATAAAACTGCAAGTATTGACGACGACGTAATCGGCTAATTCTTCATTAGAATCGACTTCATAGCCTGCTTGAGCCAGCAAGCCAATCATGTGTTCGGTATCAATGCGATTTTTTTCGCAGCCGAGGTGGGTAAATGCGATCGTTGGCTTCGTTGCCATGCAGTATTATTTGCTGTTGCGCTATTTTCGAGAACGTTTTATGGTATCACACAATTTGATAAGTTGCAAGGTATGGGTGGATGCGAGATAATTCGGCGGTTGAAACCGCGTCTACACAAACGAAGTCCGCCTTCGCGGACTAAGAGATAAAGGCTGTCAACTGTCAACTAAAGTGGTATCCCAGAGCGATCGTTCTTCAAGTTCTTCTTGCCAAGCTTCAGAGTTATTGCGTAGAGCGATGTAAGCTTGGTTTGCTGATTCTAGAAATTGTTGTCTTCGGTATTGTTCGATGGCTTGTTCGAGAACTGCTTGGATTGATTTTCCAGAGCTTGCGGAGAGTTCTGCGAGGATTGTATAAGATGTATTTGCGATCGTAACTGTAGAAGTTTGATTCATGTTAGTTTTTTATATACCCCAAAGTTACTCAACTATTAAGCTCGTATTGAAGACACATTTTTCTTAAGCGACTCGATACAGAAATGACTTTACATCTTCGCTTTTGTAAAACTCGATCGCTGGCAAGGTGTCTGTGGAATTTCTCTATCAGCTATGCCATTTACACCTTTAGGGCTACCGAACTTCATCTCCTCATAAATTTGGGGTTTAACAATACTTCTCATCGTAAAGATAGCAGGATAATACAAAAGGTAATAATCATACAGACGATACAGATGACGAGAAATCTTGACTTGGGATATTCTATTTTGCATCCTATGTAGTCAAATTGAATTAATTGAAGCGATTCAGACTTTGTATAGCTAGAAAGTTGCGATTTCTTTCCTTCTGATCGCTCCGCTAACGTTTCACTCGCAATGACAGAATCATGTATTAGCTGAGTCTGTCGCGCATAAAATTTAGTCAGTCGCTTCTCTTCGCTCCAAGCAACAAACGCAATTCCCCCAATTACACTTAACCCTACTGTCAAAGCTGGCGGATTTCCCCCTGTCAGCAACAGCATTCCCAATAAACCAACACCAACTTGAGCCGTTTGCTTGACTAAAGAATTTAATCCAGCTTCGGCTTCATCATAAAGACTAATTTGTTTGCGGTTGACTAAAGTCATATCAAATATCTCCTAGGGATTATTTTTCAAATCTTTTAAATCTGCCCGAAATCGACCAATAATTCGACCTCCGAGAACTATCCACAACATAAAATCAGAAGTTACAATAATGAAACAGGCATAAAACGATGAACCTAAAAAGTTTTCTTTCAGACAAATATCCCAACTTGAGAAATCTTTACCGATAAATTTTTCACCGATTAAACCGGGAAGCTTTAAAATAATATGGTGTCGGAGTCGGAGTCAGCGGAGTCGGTGGCGGATTTGGCGGCGTAGTCATTACGGCATGGTATAAATTTTTATAAATTGCGATCGCACTTTTTCAGATTATATCACACCAGAAAGTCTAGGAACAACAGCTTTGGTTAGTTCGACAAACCAGCAAGAAAAATGTTTTCTGCTGTTAATTTCAATCCTGGAAAAGCCAGCGACTCAATCGTCTCGCTTCCCCTAAACTGTTTCACCTGATACTCCCCATCTACTAATTGATAAACCGAAAGTGTTGGTTGTTTGGGATTACCGATAAACTTACGACCGCCCAAACCAAGATAGTCTACAATCCAGTATTCGGGAATCCCCATTTCTTCGTAGTCAGAGGCCTTAAAAAAATAATCATCCCGCCAGTTCGTGCTGACGACTTCTACAGCCAGTCGCACCGAAGACCCCATCGTGATGACGGATTCTTTTTTCCAGTGAGGTTCACTTGCAAGTGCGGTTCTATCTAGGACAATTACATCTGGTTGGTAGCCTGATTCGTCACGGGAAAGTTTGAGTAAGCAGTCACCGGGAATTGAGTAGGCTAATTCATGACGGTCAATTTCAACTCCTAGTTTTAGGCTTATAAAACCCGTAACGCTGGAATGATCGCCGGTTCCTAAAGGCATTTCAACAATTACTCCATTGTGTAGTTCGTACTTGTGGACAGAGTTCTCTGGATACCAAGCAACGAACTCATCAAACGTGATTGTTTTGGATATGGTTTGGATCATGTTGTGGTTTCCTCTGTCTGATGATTAGTATGCGGAAAGCTAGAAGATAACACAATGTACATTGACAAATTAGACTGTAGCTGATATAAGTCCGATCGCCCGTCCCGACAAAACAGCACTTCATACAAAACGCCGACTTGTCACAAAACTGGTGTCATTTTGTACCATTTGATATCCTTTTGATACCCGATCGCCAGTCCTTCTAGCTCGGCTCGGTTGCAGGCAAGCCAGCCAGAAAAATCTGCTCGGCCGTCAACCTCAACTCTGGGAAAGCCAGCGACTCAACTATGTCATCGCCCTTAAACTGTTTTACCTGATACTCGCCGTCAACCAACTGGCAAACCGATAGTGTGGGTTGTTTGGGAGTACCGATGAACTTGCGGCCACCCAAACCGAGGTAGTCCGCAATCCAGTATTCGGGGATGCCCATTTCTTCGTAGTCGGCGAATTTGAGATGGTAATCGTCCCGCCAGTTCGTGCTGACGACCTCTACAGCCAACCGCACCGAAGACCCCATCGCGATGATAGATTCCCTATCCCAGCGCGGTTCTTTTGTGAGAGCTGCTTCGTCTAGGACAACTGCGTCTGGCAGGTAGCCCGCCTCGTTTCGGACGGGTTTGAGCAGGCAGTCGCCGGGGATAAAGCAAGGCAATTTCAGTCGCCTGATTTCTGCGCTGATTTCGTCCCTGGTTAAACCTATAACGCGGGAATGGCGGCCGGTTCCTAAAGGCATTTCAACAATTACTCCATTGTGTAATTCGTACTTATGGACAGAGTTCTCTGGATACCAAGCAACGAACTCATCAAACGTGATTGTTTTAGATATGGTTTGGATCATGTTGTGGTTTCCTCTGTCTGGCGATTAGTATGCGGAAAGCTCAAATATTACACAAGGGTTTGTCGTATTTTACGACAAACTATTGACATAGGAAGTGAAGTATGCTATGGTTTGTCGCCCACAATGTCAAAATACCGATCGCGGCGATCGACTGAATCTGAAAGTATCCACAGAAGTTCTTGATGCGATCATTATTTCACAGATTTTGTGATGTTTTAGTTACCCCGATCGCAAACCCAGCCTAAGTCATCTCTGCAAAGCATTTTGCAACATACTCTCAAAGAAAGTATCCAGAGAAATTCCTGATGCTTTTGTCATCGCAGAAAGCACACTTTTCTGAGCAAAAGAACAATATAATCCCGCTTCCAAAAAACAAGGTTTTCCCTGCGGATCGATGCGAAAATCAAATAGACTATAATCGCGACAGCCCAAAGCGATGTGGCTTTTTCTAGCCATATCCCAAACTCTTTCAGTTGCCGGATCGCTGATGTCAACTATCCACGATTTGGTACTATCTTTAGCGGCATAACCCAAGCTTCCATCATCATTTTGTTTCAGCTTATCGGCATAACTCCGAATCGGCATTGTCTCAGCATCTAGAGCATATTCTTCTAGTGGCAAACAAACTAACTCGCCTGCTTTGACGATAATTCCACAGCGAACTTCTCTACCCAATTCAATGAATTTTTCTACTAGCACTTCATCTGAATGAGTTAATGCTTTCTGCAAAGCTGCATCATAGTCAGCAGCATCTTTAACGAAGGTTACTCCAATGGAATTATCACCATTTAGTGGCTTGAGGACGATCGGGAAATCAATCAAAGTTCGATCGCCCCTACGAACAACTTCTCCCAACGGTACACTCACCCCAGCCGCTGCTACCACCGCCTTCGTCCTCGCTTTATCCGCCACCAATGCCATCAACTCTGCCGGATTACCCACATAGGGAATACTCAGCAGATCGAACAAACTGCGGTATTGAGTCATGCCTGGGATGCAAAACATCTGGGGGATCATTACGTCAATTTTGAGGTCGGTCAGCACCTGCACAGCGTCCGCTAAAGACATGGGATTAGCGGCTGCGATCGCACTTCGATCGAGAGATGTCGGAAAACGCCAAGTGCGATCGGGCGAAACATAGGCAATATGAAATTCATATAGTGCTGAATTAGCCGTATTCTCCAAACAATCTTGGGCGTAAAGGCGCGACAAATCACAATAAAAATCACTGACTGCCGATCCAACTAAATGCAAAACCCGTAATACTGACATCCTCAATCTCCTCCTATTTCCACAAGTTTGCCAATATTAAAATCAATCCGAATCCACTCTTTCGGCTTCTGCAAATTTCCCCACAACAACAAGGGGATTTGCCAATGATGCACCATCAAAAATGGTAATGGATCGTTCCAATCGAAGATGGCATCTTTACCTTGGGCGATAATTTGTAACCGCTCAGAAACTAGCTTTGGCGACGACAAATTAGTCACTAATCGCCAAATTTCGTGGTAAATCCAGTAAGTCGGGCGACTAGATGCCAACGGCTGCACAGTTTGTGGTAAAGAGTCGCGATCTAAATAAGCCTTAGCGACATCGGGATGGTTGTAAAACATCGTGATGGCTGAATGGGTGCGGGGATTACATTCGATCGCATAAATCTCTCCATCATCCGCCGCCTGAATGAAATCAAAGGATACTTGTCCAGTCAAATGGAGGCTTTTGGCAAACTGACGAATCCAATTTTCGATATCCGGGCGATCGACATTTTCATAGTTTACCTGAAATGCCGATGATTCACAGCAACAGTGCAACTGAACATGACCATCACGGATGGTACTGTGAGTGCAGAACTCTTGCCCCGGAATATACTCTTGCATAATCCAAGGTTTACTCTCGGAAATTGGTAAAGATTTGACAAAAGTGGCAGTTTTGGCTGGGGTTTCGCAGGGTAATTTAGTGAGATCTAATCTCCGAATAGAATCGTAGGGAATACTTTTGATAATGTATTTGCGCTGTGCACCAGTGAAGTCAAAATCGATTACTTGTTGGGGATTTGTAATGCGGTAGGACTTTGGAACTCGCAGCCCCAATGCTTCCGCAGCGGCGGCAAATGTATACTTATCATCCAATCTTTGCAGCATTTCGACATCTACGTGCATTACCGTACAGTGGGGAGAAAGTACGCTTTGGACTTCGGCATCATAGTAGCTGGCGACTGGACTACACACGGGAACATAAACATTAACTTTCTCTTGTTGGACGATTTTTAAGAGTGCTTGGGGGTATTCGTCTGTCTGGGGATTTGGTACTGTGTAAAAGCGATCGACCGCCCAAGAGTAACGATGACCAGTCAGCCAGTATTTCTCGGTTTCAACCAAAATTACCCGATGACCGGCTCTATGGAACGATCGGGCTAGCTGTAATGCCTTAGTCATCTTGCCGCCACTGATTAAAATCGTTTGGGGAGTGGCTAGGTGCGATCGCGACTGGAACGGTTTAGTGAGTATGGCTCTGAGTAAGGCTATAATTGTTAAAGCGAGATTCAGGGGCATTACTAATAGCAACAAAGTCAGAGTTGCTAGGGTTTTAAGTGCTGTTTGGAATCGCCAATTCCCCGTGTTTGTCTCCTGTTCAGATGGCATCCCTGCAACTGAAATTGTTTTCATAATAATTTTCTGGTATGACATACTAACGGGAGCATCCCGATTTTGCAAATATACTCGTAGAGGCAAAGCCTTCCGGTAGTAAATCTCTGGTTCTGATGAATTAATTATCTATGTTAATCGACATCTAAATGCAGTTTTAGAGCAATATTTACAAACTGCATAATTTCCTCATTTAAACTCCCCACTGCATCGCTGGTAATTCTCTGTTTGGAAATTGTCCGTATTTGCTGTACTTGCACTTTAGAAGATTTGGATAAACCGCTATCCTCTGGATTTAGCAATACCTCGAAAGGGTAGACACGGGTGATATTCGAGGTAATTGGTAGAATGGTAACTGTATTGGCGGCACGGTTATTAGCGTCATTGCTTACCACCAATACGGGACGGCTTTTGTCTATCTCAGAACCAACTGTAGGACTGAGATTCGCATAGTAAATTTCACCACGTTTCATCTGTTAATCCATCGGCAACTGTTAAATCCCAAACGGAGTCTACTTCACTAGATGCTTGTCGGTAAGCAGATTCTAGTTCTTGATTCCGCAACAATTCCAAAGCTAATTCAATTACTTTGGATGGCGATTTGCATCCTTTAGCAAGTTTGTAGCTTTCAATGAACTGTAGTAGTGATTGTGATAGGGAAATTGATATTTCTTTAGCTTGCATTATCTTAGCAATTGGTAATTACAAAGATTTCTACTTAACTATACCACAACCAGGAAATCAGGACACGGCAGTGCCGTTTCCCTACAATATTATTTTGGGGTAAGGACACGGCATTGCCGTGTCCTTATTAACATTGCTAAACGCGCCGAATTAAGGTAATCCCATCTCTCAATGGCACTAACACTTGCTCTACGCGCGGATCGTCAGCCAGAGCCTGGTTGAATTTGCCGATCGCAATTCCGTTAGCAGTAGCAGTACCCGACAAATAGGGCTGTCCCTGCATCAGAGTATTATCTGCACAAATCAAACCATTGGGAGCCAACAAACCTGTGGTGAGTAATAAATCGAGATAATCTGTGTATCCAGCTTTATCAGCATCGATAAACACCAAATCGAACACTTCTCCAGCAGCAGCCAGTTGTTTCATGGTTTCTAAAGCCGGTGCTACCTTCACTGAGATTTTGTGGCCAGCAGTCGATTCGTTGAAACACTTCTGGGCAAATTCAGCTACATAAGCATCTACTTCGCAGGCTACCACTTCTCCATCAGCGGGAAGGGCTTCAGCCATCGCTAGTGCTGAGTAGCCAGTGAACATCCCGATTTCCAGTACGCGCTGTGCTTTCGTCAGATGGACGAGAAATTTCAGCATTTGCCCTTCCACATGGCCGGAGAGCATCTCTTGTTCTAAGTGGCGCACTGTCTCGCCGTCGGAGAATCGCTGACTCCAATCTTCTGATTGGGTGCGCTTTACTAGGGTGGCTAAGGCTGGAGATTCCGCTGTGGTACAAAGGTTCAGGTAGGGATCGAGACCATTTGCTAATTCGTAGGCTTGTTGTAATTCTGCCTTGAAAGCTCGATCGATCGCATCTTGAGACTCTACCTGCTGGACAAGACTTTCCAGTTTAGCCGCCAAAATGCCGACTGGGGTAACAGGTCTCATCCTTATACCCCTGCTGTGGAACGAGTTCCAACTTTGTCCAATACCACGTACATATTCTCGCCATCGCCATTGCGCGGATAGCCATGACAGATTTTTTGATGAACCACTAGGGCTTCATCCAACTCAGTTCGAGTCAAATCGTTCATGAAAAAGCAGTCACCAATGGGGCAAGGAGCCGCCGCACGTTGGAGACCGTCACGGGTACGTGCGATGGATGTTGTAGCCTTCCAGAGCAGTTCTGGAGTCAGATAAGGGCTATCAATTGCTAGTCCGAGGCGACTCATTAATCCTAAGATGCGATCGCGATCGGCGATCGAAATATAGCCCCGTTGTTGAGCAATCGTCGCCGAAAAAGCCATATCGATGGCGACACTATGGCCGTGGAACATCGGAATTTCCGGTGTTAGTTCCAGTGTAGGACTCCAGGTGTGACCGTAGGCAATCACTCGATCCAAATCTAGCTCGTGCAGGTTTGGTACTTCTAAGGCCAGCATTGATTGAATCGCGTTGTAGGTTAAGCGATGTGCCACTTCGCGCAGTTCAGACGTGCCGTCTAGATACCCAAAATGGCTATGCAGCAATGCTTCGCCGTAGTTTTCCAGCAACTCAAAGATTTCTTTGTTGCCAACAACTGCGATCTTAATTAACTCTGCCATGCCGTTGCGTATTTGGTCGATCGGCAAAGTTTTCAGGAAAGAGAAGTCTAAAATTACTTTCTGCGAAGCGTGGTAAGCACCGAGGCGGTTTTTTAGTTTACCGTGGTTCACAGCTACCTTGATCGCCACACTGGCATCAATTAGGCCAATTAAGGTTGTCGGTACGCGAATGTAGTTAGTCCGACGGCGATAGGATGAGCAGGCAAAACCAGTTACGTCGGTAGTCAATCCACCACCGACTACCAAAACAGGTTCTTTCCGCACAAGTCCGAAATCAACGAAGGCATCTATGATGCTTTCAAAGGTTGTTAAGGTTTTATCTGGTTCCTTGATATTCACTGGAAAGACTGTTAAATCTATCTCGTGATATTTGAAATAAGCCTGCATCTGCTTGCCATACAGACCATATACTGTTTCGTCTACAACCATTAAACAACGACCAAATTGGCGGTAGCTATCGGCAATCTCTGGATTTTCAAGCTTGAAAGCACCATCTACATAGAGTAGGCTGAAATCAATTTTTTCGTACCCTTCAATATGAAAAGCGCGATCGGTAGCTGTAAACGTAGCTTGAATGTCACCCATAAATTTTTTGCACTTTCGTGTTGATAAGTAACTGTAAGTATGTGGGCGAACCTCAAAATTATCAATTCCTTTTGACAAACTTCCTTAAGTATTAACTGGACAACTTGGTTATTTAACGTATTCTTAACAATCTACCTAAAAGTTTACTTTCAGATTTGTTTGTTAAGAATACGTTAAATACTGTTTGTACAGCATTTATGCTGAAAGCTATCCTAGAATCGAGTTGAGACGACCTCAATGCTTACACAAAACTTAACATAACGGATTTCTCATATTTGTGCAACCAGATTTGGAGAAATTCGATAAATTTATTGAGGAATATACGCATTTAAAATACTATTGTAGGGTTCGTCAGCCCACAGCATTTCCCTTAGCCTTTGGGCGATGGAGCTGACGCACCCTAGAGGCCTCGTTAGTGGTTTAAATGCTAGGCTGGAAACACTGAAGACAAATCCAGAGACAAATCGGGAAAACCCGGAATTACAACAGCCTCATTTTGCAAAACAACTCGTTTGGATCGATAATTGAAATCACCTTGTCTTTCTTGATAAGGTTCGCTGTGCATTTCCAGTTGACTACCGACTAAATTAAATATCCAATAGTTAGCAATCCCAGCTTCAGCATAGAGAGACAACTTAGTTTTTTGAGCGTACTTCAAAGTAGAATCAGAAACCTCAATTACTAACAAAATATCCGCAGGTTCCGGGTGAGAAGATAAATAATTATCAGGACGATTGCGGGCGATCACCACATCAGGTTCTGGTTCGCTATCTGTAGTAGACAAAATAATCGGCTCTTGTACACGGACACGAGCGCGTCTTGTCAGTAAAATTATTAATTCTTCAACTAAAAGACTGTTACAAACAGAGTGAAACCTACCTTTGGCAGCCATTTTGATAAGTTCTCCGCGAATCAATTCAACTCGCTCATCAGGACTGAAAAATCCCAATTCTCCCAAACGGTGATACTCTGCGATCGAGAATCGTTTTGCAGTTATAGTAGTCATAGCTTTGCTTACCTACTTTATTTCTTAGTAGTAGGTTGGGTTGAGGAACGAAACCCAACCTACAGATTAGCTGACTATTGGATGAGATTGTACATTAAGCCCGATCGCCTGACAGCACTTCAACAGCAGAAGCAGCAGCCAATTGATCGTAAGAACTTCCACCCAAACCATTAACTTGACGCATCAAAGTGCCCATTTCCAAAGCACTCATCCCGTAGTTCCAGCCCAAATTGCTCTTAATTCCCGCCCTTTCCAAGGCTTGCTGCATGGTGTCCGTCGTCACTACCCCAAAAATCACCGGTACCCCACTTTGAAAAGCAGCCGCAGCAATTCCCTTAGAAACTTCACCAGCGACAAAATCGAAATGAGGAGTTTGGCCGCGAATTACCGCACCCAGACAAATCACTACATCGTAGCGACGGGAAAAAGCAACTTGACGAGCAATCAAAGGAATCTCAAAACATCCCGGAACCCAATAAAAGTCAACCTGATTACCATGAGGATTAATATCAACCCCGTGGCGTTTCAAACAATCTTGACAACCCTCCAAAAGTTTATTGACTACCATGTCGTTGAAACGACCAATGACAATCGCAAACCGTAAAGATTCTACTTGAGTAAAATTTCCCTCGAAAACTGCCATAATGCTCTACTTTGTTAATTGTTAATTGGGAATTGGGAATTGGGAATTGGGAATTATTAGTTAGTTTAATTTTACTTGGATTGTTCTGAGATTTCGTGATGAGTTGTGAGTCTTAAATTTTGGCAGTGAATTAATCTATTGAAAAATGACTTCAATTAATAACTCAAAATTTAAGACTACTAAATCATAGCATAAATTTAAGTCAAAATTCAAAACTCACAACTATTTTTCCTTGATGATTACCGAATTTTAAACTACCAAGAAGTTTAAAACAGCCACGGCAATAACTAGGAAAAACCAGAGGCCAGAACCTACAAAAATCAGTGTTTTAGATTGAGTCCAGTTTTGGGGAGAAGCATAAGCAACTGGAACACCAACTACCATCACAAATGATAGCAGTACCAAACCCAGTAAAACAAATTGAAACAGAATTGATAACATCTTTTCTCCTTTAGATATAGCGGTGGATTGATTAGAATTGACACTTCCCGGCGTGAACGCGGGGGAATTCTCAAGAAATTATTAAATTTCGACTCGCCCGTGCAAATTCTCGGTTGGGCGAACAGCATTCGGCAGCTCTTGAGATTTATTTAAATTTTACCATTGTTGGCTGCTGTGGTTGAAATTGGAATCAATACTTGACGAAGCTTAGGTTAAAGTATGATGGACTCGTCCGTTTCCAGTGGGCGAGAACTTGCGACTGTCTGGGTTAGAGATGCGGGATTTTTTATGGACTTGGTTTTGTGCCACACTACAGCAGATTTTGACGCCTTGGGAGCGGCGGTGGGACTTTGTGTACTTCACCCCGGTACCAGAATTGTGCTGACTGGTGGTTGTCACCCGACGGTGCGAGATTTTTTGGCGCTACACCGCGATGAGTATCCGTTAATCGAACGTCGATCGGTCAATCCGCTACAAATTCGATCGATCGCCATTGTTGATGCTAGCACGCGCGATCGGTTAGGAAAAGCCGCCGAGTGGCTAGATTTACCACAACTCAATGAAATTGCCCTTTTCGATCATCATTTAGAAGCCCATTCAGATATTCCCGCTACCGCCACCCAAATCGAAGCAGTCGGGGCTACTACTACTTTAATCGTCGAAAAACTCAGGGAAAAACTGGCAAATCAAGTCCCAAAAAGCGACCAAGAATCTCATCTCGATCCCTCAGAAGCAACAGTCATGGCCCTCGGTATCCACGTCGATACTGGTTCCCTCACCTTCGAGGGCGCAACGGCGCGGGATGCGATGGCTTTGGCGTGGTTGATGGAACAAGGAGCGAGTTTGCGGGTAATCGCTGAATATGTAGAACCTGGTTTGTCTGCTCAATTGCAGGATTTGCTGAAAGAAGCTCTGAATAATTTGCGATCGCAAACCTTACACGGTCATACTGTAGCTTGGGTATTGCTCACAACTGATGCTTTTGTTCCCGGACTTTCTTCACTAGCATCTCGCTTGCTGGATTTGACTGAAACCGATGCTCTGTTGTTAGGAAATGTTTATAAATTTAGTGAAAAACAGGACAGTAAAAATAGCGATCGCAACTTCCCTGAATCTCCAATTTCCAATCGATTAACTATTATCGGTCGATCGCGTATCGATAACACAAACCTTAGCACATTATTCAAACCCCTTGGTGGCGGAGGCCACGCCGGAGCAGCCTCCCTCGCCCTGCGAGATGTCGATCCTTTGCTAACTTTAAATCAGTTAGCCGATGCTCTCAAAGCTCAAATTCCGCACCCGCCCACAGCCCGCGAATTAATGTCATCTCCAGTGCGGAGTATTCGCCCAGAAACTTCCGTAGCCGAGGCTCATCGTATCCTCCTACGTTACGGACATTCGGGACTTTCTGTGGTCGATACGGGCGATCGATTGGCAGGAATTATCTCGCGCCGCGACATTGATATTGCCCTACATCACGGCTTTAGTCACGCTCCTGTCAAGGGTTATATGACTCCGCAACTCAAAACCATCGCCCCTGATACTTTGTTACCGGAAATTGAATCTTTGATGGTGACGTATGATATCGGGCGTTTACCGGTGTTGGAAAATGATTTACTGGTGGGAATTGTGACTCGCACTGATGTGTTGCGGGAATTGCACCAGCAAAAAGCACGAGACAGCGGAAATAATGCAGAATTGTCCCATAGTCATCAACCTGAGTCGATTGAGCAGTTGTTGCGATCGGGCATTAGTCCTGAATTATGGCAATTATTATCGATCGCAGCCAATATGTGCAACAAACGCGGCTGGCAACTGTATATTGTCGGTGGAGCTGTTCGAGATTTACTGTTAGCCACTGACGATCAACTAACTTTAGCTGATATCGACTTAGTTGTAGATGGTGATGCGCGATCGGGCAATTCCGGTGCAGGAGTCGAATTAGCATCCGAACTACAAAAACTATACCCCACAGCGCGTTTAGACATTCACGGTCAATTTCAAACCGCCGCCCTTTTCTGGAACAAAAATTCTCCTTTCGGCTCCCTGTGGCTAGATATTGCTACGGCTCGTACTGAATTCTATGCTTATCCGGCCGCAAATCCTGAAGTTGAAGCCAGTTCGATTCGCCAAGATTTGTACCGCAGGGATTTTACAATTAATGCGTTGGCGGTGCGATTGGGTGTTCCGCGCAGTGGCGAATTATTAGATTTTTTTGGCGGTTTGTTAGACTTGGAATCTAAACAAATTCGAGTTTTGCACGCCAATAGTTTTATTGAAGATCCGACAAGAATTTATCGAGCGGTACGGTTTGCGGTGCGCCTGGGATTTACGATTGAGCCGCAGACGGAAGGATACATTCGTCATGCTTTGGCTAGCGGCATTTACGATCGCATTCAAGGAGAAAATGGTCGTGCTCCGGCCTTGGAAACGCGACTAAAAAGTGAATTGAAATACATTTTGCAAGCTCGTTATTGGCAAGTTGCTTTGCAAATGTTGGGAGATTTGCAGGCGTTGCGCTGTATTCATCCTACTTTGGATTTGGATCGAGAATTGTGGCATCAATTGCGTCTGCTAGAACGTTTTTTGCACGGAAGAAAGAAAGAAGGAAGAAGGAAGAAGGAAGAAAAAGAAACAATTCCCAATTCCCCATCCCCGATTCCCAATTCCCAATTCCCGATTCCCAATGCCCAATTCCCAATTATTAATATTCCTGATTGGCAAATGCGACTGGAAGTTTTAATCGCTTATTTAGCGCCGGAATATCGGGGTAAGGTGGCTACAAATCTTCAGTTGCCGGTTGAGAGCATTAAGCGGCTCCAAGAGTTGTCAGCTTGCTATCACGAGTTATTAGAACGTTTGCCAAAGTGTGAGTTGCCGAGTCAATTGGTGCTATTGTTACGAAATTATGAGTTACCGATGTTAATTGCGATCGCCCTTAAATCTCCCCGTACTATTCGTCGCCAAATTTGGGAGTATTTTACCAAGTGGGTGAATGTGACTCCGCCGTTGAATGGTAACGATTTGAAGGCTTTGGGTTACAAGCCATCCCCTGGGTTTAAACTAATGTTGGATGATTTGTTGGTGGCGAGCTTGGATGGGCATTTGTGCGATCGCGCTTCTGCCATCTCTTTTCTAACCAAACATTATCCTATCTCAAAATAGCTACCAATATTTCCGAATTCTTGATATTGTCAACTATATATGGAAAGTAGGTGTCGGGAATTAAATTTGCGATCGCAATTCTTCGTGATTAAAGATACATAACTGCACGTAAACCATCATCCACTTCTTCTTGCAAGCTAACTGATAATGAACCAATACGCTCAGTCAAAAATGCTTTATCTACAGTCAATACCTGGGAGACATTATTTCACCACGATACACTACCAACCCTCCTGTGGAAGAGAGAGCAATTGCATTGTTCCCATAACTGTATCTAAATCTAAATCTGAAGATTCTTGAGAATACACCTCGTTCAGTTTCGATAAAATCCGCTCTCGGTTATATCTCCGTAAATATACTTTCAAGGCTTCTGTATATAGCTCACTCCGAGATATTCCCAACTTTTGGGCAAGTACCTCAGCTTCTTCAATATTTGGGTCTGGAAGAGCTAGTACCTAGGTAGCAAATAAATAAACAGAGTGGTACACTTATGGACAAATCTACGGTGTACCATGTTCAAACCCTGCGC
>NZ_JAKJHX010000006.1 GCF_021648855.1 Tychonema litorale BBK16
AATATTTTCATTCAGAATTTTAGCACAGCTAAAATTCGAGAATGAAACAGCCCTGCTTAAGAAGGGGGGGACATGAGGGGAGGGGAGTTGAATGGGTGGCTGGATGCGATCGAGGCGATCGGATAAAATATTAGGCTGCATAATTCAGTCGTTGTGCTAGTTCCTGATGCAAAGCCTGGTAATATCGATAGTCATTCAGTCACTTTATGTCCAGCCATTTAACTGGAACCAACCAGCCCGGTTGAGTACATTTCGCGAGTAGTCCCTGCCAGTTGTATAGTAATCGATATCAAGCCCTTGATTAATCGCTTTTAGTACATTTCCAGGACCAGCATTATAACCAGCTATCGCAGCCCGCAAAAGGTCATTTCCTTGAAGATTGGTATTTTGCTGTATGTAATTTCGACTGCTAGCTAGCACGCTAGCTGCGTACAAGATATTTTCTCTTGGATCACCCCAATTTCCTGTACGAGCAAACTCGTGAGCATCGTAGTCAATCTGCATAAGTCCACGACCAAAACCCAAACCATCAGGAGGTAATTTTCCGTTCCGACGTGTCCAATCACCACTACCAGTTGGTCCCAAAACATTTAGAGATGAAGACAGACCCCAGTCAGTTTCCCGCGAACCAATCCCTGCCAGCACAGAAGAAGTCAGCCAATCATACTTATTGGCTGCTGCTTCAATAAAAGGCTTGTAGCTTTTCCCGTAGTAGCTTGGAGTTAAAATTTCCTTGAGTTGTGCTTTGTATGCACCATTGTTTATGGATATGTCTGTTTTAAACTGTCCCCCACTGGATTTAGGATCATCAATTTCAGCGTCTCCGGTGTTATCCAGGAAAGGGGCAGAGTTTTTATTCTTCCACTGCCAATATGCCTGAAGTGGGCTAATTGTCGCATTTGCCACAAAATTTTTGTCCCCCCCATTAGTATATGTTGGTTGGTACTGAAAGCCTTTTTGAACTTCCAGGTGTAAATGACCATCTGCTTGGGTTACATAACCTACTTTATCCCCAACTTCAATTCTTTTCCCAGGTGTAACCGCAGTATTTATGTGGGTATAAAGCCAGAGATTGCCATCATCAGCCTTGATGGCAGTGATATAACCATTTGGTTTACCCGTAACATTTATATAAGTAACAGTACCTCCAACTAAAGCTTTAATTTCCTTACCACCTGTACCCATAATATCAATACCAGGATGCCAAACGTTTATACCTTGTGGACCTAATCCTCCGTTATAGTAACCAGGATCATGCAAGTACCCGGCGCTCATTGGATATCGACTGCCAAAAATAGCTGTTGAAAGCTCAGTGTAAATATTTTTGATTGGCTGTCTAAATTGCTCTGGAGTTAAATAACTATCATCTCTATAATCAGGCCAATTATTGTCAAATCGAGTGTTGTCACCACTGTACTCATCCCACTGACCATCGGTTAATGATGCAAGCTGAGGATAGTAGTTGCCTGAACCACCACCACTATTTCCGCCACCAGAATCACCGCTGCTAAGAGAGAATTTATATACATCCCCATCCTGAACAATTTTGCCCTTTTGAAAGTTCTGTGTTAGCAATCCATTCTCACCAGGGAATCGATCGGAGGTCGGATATCCGAGGTCTTTCTGTTCCATAATCTTCTGGTACGCACTCCAAAAACCTCCACCAACCCAATACGAATTATTGTTAGCGCCAGACTTCATAATTGCGCCTGAACCTTCAGAACCCCCAGAAAATTCTTGAAGATAGCCATTATCAACCGAACGATACACATTACCAGTGGGAGAACCCAAAGCCGATGATCTACCATTGTTGTTGAAAGTATTGACGTAAGTTTGATGGGTGTTAGTACCGTCGTAACCCACTGTTTTGTCTAAACTCGGAGATTCGTTAGGGCGATAAGCTTTTGCCCCAGATTGAGCTGTCCAATAAATATATCCCCCTTCAAAATCAATGCGTTGGCCACCTGACGAATCCGTTTCCTTTCCTTTAGTCGGGAAGCCTAACCAGTTGTTAGAACCGCCAGTTTGATTGTAAGTATTAGCGAATGGACTCGGAACTGCGATCGCCCCATATTTAGCAGTCCAGAAGACGTGACCATTATTGTAATTTTGATGATGGCCCTTTGTTCCATATTGTGAATCACCAGCCGGCCAATAGCCACCAGTAGGACTTCCTAATGAGTCTTGATAACGTGCATATTCAGCATCAATCGATTTCTGCCAAGGTGATTCATGATACTTGAAAGCTCTTATCCCTTCCTTAGCTGTTCGATAAATGTATCCGCCTTCAAATTCAATACGTTGCCCACCTTGCCAATCCTCATTTCCTTTTGTCGGGAAGCCCAACCAGCCGTTAGAGCCATTATTTTCATTGCTATGATAAGCATCAGCGAAGCTACCCACCAATGCGATCGCCCCTGATTTAGCAGTCCAATAAACAGACCCGCGATCGTAAGTTCTACCGTAACCATTTGTTCCAGTTGGTGAATCAGCCGCATCCCAATAGCTTGTAACCGGATTACCTAATGAATTTTGATTGGCTGCATCATCAATGGATTTCTGCCATTGAGGAATCAGTGGGGACAGCGGTTGACCTGGAGGAATCAGAGCTAAATCTTCATTCGAGAAACGCTTCACTGTATTCGGATTAATTCCTAATCCGTTCAATGTTTCTCGATCGGGAATCAGTCGTAATTGACCATTTTGGACTAAATAGTAATCCGAATTATAGCTTGAGATAACTTCATTCTCTGGAGGAGTCGCTACTACATTCACTACATATTGACTTGCTGCATTAGGGGCAGCCGAACCTATTTGCAAGTAATAGTTTCCAGCCCCTAATATTAGATCGAGACTTTGAGATTCCGTTACAATATTACCAAGCTTAATTACCTCGCCCGGATCTACTTTACCATTACCATTTCGGTCTTTAATCAACGACCACTCAGCACCAGAACCTAATTGAGATAATTCAAGATTTACTAATTTCGAGCTGTTTAAGCTGAATTTGTAAAAGTCGTTTAAATCCTTACCACCTATTGAACTAAGAATACGCCCTGATGCAACCTGATCCTTATTAACCCCATCCCCTAAGTCAGCACCACCAGAAGTCAACAATAAATTTTGGGCAGTCTGGATTGAGTAATTACCATCAGGATCGGTCAGAGGAACTGGTTTGCTAATTACTTGTGCTGAACCTGATATCACTAGCGAAGGATAGCCATACCAACTTGCTTGACCCGAAGGCTGCACCGTCAAATACCCATTCTTGTAATAGTGATTAACCACCCCACTACTCACCACAGTCTTATCAAATACCCCTGCGGACACAGGAACTTTCCCTTGTCCGGGTTGTGGCGCATTCGGAGTAAAAGTAGCATTCAATGTATAAGGTCGTACCAGTCTTTGCTGAGTCGAATTCCAATCAGGTTCTTGCCAGTAATTGCTGGGAGTTTTCACCTCAATGTCATAGCGCCCTTTATTCAGATCGAGTTCCAACCATCCATCCGAATTAGCAGAAACCGCAAGACTAGCAATTGATTCCGGTCTATCGTCTGAACCAATAAACTTCTTAACGCTTAGTTCCATTTTGCCATTGGGAGAATTCAAATTTATCCTGAATTTTCCCGACTCATTCACTTCAATCCCATACTTAGCAATCCGGTTGTTGACTTGTATATTGTCATAAGTGACCACACCTGATAAATTCTTCAACTCAGAGACAGCCGGCCCTGAGAAAACCGCACTTTGCGGGCTGTCTTGTAAGGAATAATATGGCTGAGTTCTGTACTGTATATTTCCAGCAAAACTCGAAACTAGATCGGCAGTAAACTGAGTTGATATGTTGTAATCTTTGAAAGTAGACCAATCACCGTTACCGACCTTGAGATAGTACGTCCCCGAATTGTAAAAATCGCCACCTGAGAAAGAAGTCTGTCCCTCCGTTCTCACGGAAGAAGTAAGAGAAAGCCCTTTAGTGAAGATATGAGATCCAGACTTACCGTCAGCTTTGATAATAGTTACATTTGGGGGATCGGGAAATCCTGAAACAGGGTTGAGACTGGTCAAATTCCACTTGACATAACCAGGTTCGTTCACCGTAAACTGATAATATTTATTGGGCTGATTCGAGTCAACCCGATCGCTATCCGAGAAATTAGTTGATACTTGTACAGTAGCCGCCGCGATCGAATTTCCACCTTTAGCAGCCCGTTCCTCCGGCGTAACTTTCCCTTCACCACTCCAAGTTCCAGGAGTCACCCACGGAGTCGGCCGATAAACTTCCGGCTTCGTCTTCTTCGCCAAATCCACCGCCGCCAACGTATTCAAAAACCCAAAACCCGTCTCATCATCCCACCCAACCGGCCCCAAATCCCTCGCCGTAGACTTCAAAATCTCCATCACTTGGCGATAGTTCAAAGCAGGATTTGCCGCCCAAACCAAAGAAGCCGCCCCCGCAACTTTCGCAGTCGCTACCGAAGTCCCCGCCATCGTCCCCAAATCATTTCCCACAGTCGATAAACCAGGGTGTTCAGTCGTGCCGCCATCGGCCACAATATCCAAACCGCGACCATAACTAGAATAGATCGATCGCCCGTTAATATCCCCAGCCCCAACAGTAAAAATATTGTCAAACTCCTGAGAAGCTTGACCCAAAACCGACATCACACCGCCATCATTACCCGCCGCCACTACCAGCATTACCCCATTTTGCCGCGCATATTCGATCGCACTTCTTTCTGCTGGAGTCAACTCATAGCGCGTCGTCACGCTTCCGTCAGCATTCTTCTGAGTCAAATCCAAACTGAGATTCGCGATCGCATTTTTCTGTCCAGAAGCCTTCGCAGCATCCACAAACTCTACCAAAGAATCAGCCCATCTCCCAGAATCGATCGCCCTTCCCACCCATTTCGGCGCAGTCTTATTAATTGCGTCAATAATCCCCAACATAAAAGTACCGTGCTCGCTACCTTCCCCAGGCTTCAGCAACGGATTATCATCCCCGCCCACATAATCGCGGCCCTTCTTGATATTCGCGTAATTCAAATAAGGACTATCCGCACTCACACCAGTATCAATTGTCCCTAAATACGGCTGAGAAGCCAAAGGAAAATTCAGCAATTGACGGATTGCATTCGGATTCTTAGGATTCGGCGAATGCGGATCGACAGGAATTAAAGCAATCGGCAAAGTTTCAAACGCACCACCGGGATTGTAAGGGGTTTGAGTGGCAATCCCATCATGGTACAGACCCAGCGGGTCGAAATCAATCAGCGGTGGTAAATTATTGGTTGGTGCATCAGGGGCGATCGGGCAAACACCACCATCAGCAAAGAAATTAGGTAAATCTAAATCTGGTAGAGAAAAAGCACCCAATAACTGATGTAGCTGGTCAAATTCGTGCTCCCAATCCCCAAAACCCGCACTCGGAGTCACAATTTTTTCTAAGATAAAACTTTTCGGTCGTTTCCGACTCTTTGTTTTACTGGAATCCCCAAAACCTTTACCTTGTTTGCCTTTTTTGCCACCAAAATTTAGCCAACCCATAACTTTTGCACCCTGATAAATATGAATTCGATCGCACGAACTTAATTAAATGTCTTCAGACACTCAACGAAAATCCTTTTTTGACAAGGAGATTTCAGTAATCGTCAAAAATTTCTGTTTATTTGAGAAATTACGCAAAATCAACAATTTTCCTGCATTCGCGATCGCAAAAACTTTGTTACTGCTTAATTCCTATGGTTTTATGCTTCTTCACACGGTTATTGTATACCAAAAGTATTTGTGCGATCGTAAAGTTTCTGTAAAGTTTTGGGGAGAGCAATCCCGTCTTAACCTGAAGTATTTACTGCACAAGGTTTCCACCAAATCACAGGTAAAAAATGCGTAATTTAAAAAATAGTTAGATCTTACACTTGCTTTTTTTCGGATTTCTGATAACATTACTACCAAGGTGAAATTTGGATTAAAGTATAAAGCCCAAACAAATATCACTCAAGCTTCTTCACAAAATGCTTTGATAATTCCCTGCTTCATTGAAACGGGGTGAAATTCTCATACCGTTTTCAGGGAAATTTAGGATTGATAGAAATACTCAAAAACCTAGCGGAGAAAACTGAAAAAATATAAATTTGCGATCGAGTTTCCGCCTAAAATGCGTAATTCCTTCTTCCTTCTTCCAAACCATGCAACTCAAATCAGCGGTGCAGTGGATACCTCATCCCGACGGTTACTGGATACTTCGCAATCCCGAAGACATTACCTGTCTGCAAATAGACGACTTTGATAAACAAGTAATTTCGCTACTAAATCAACAGCCACTAACCAATATTCTCGCCGAATACGACTTAGATTTAGAAGCTGTGCAAAACCTCTTAAAAGACTTAGCACAAGCAGGAATGCTAGAAGGAAGCAAACCGCCAAAAGCTAAATTTAATCTGCTATCCTTCACGATTCCCCTGGTCAATCCCGATGTTTGGCTGTCGCGGCACATCGACAAATTTCGCTGGATTTGGACGTGGCAATTTGGCTTTTTTCTGTGCGCTTTTATCTCTGCCTCTGTAGCCGTGTGGTTGGCTTCCGCAGCAGAAGTCGCCACTTCGCACCAGCAGTTATTGACAGCCGGAAAAATTGACAATGCGATCAAAGTTGCTTTGCTGACAATGCTGGTAATAGCTTTGCATGAACTCGGTCATGCTTTCACACTCAAACACTACGGTGGTATTGTTAAAGAAATTGGATTGTTGTTTATGTGTCTCATCCCTGGATGCTATACAGATACAACCGATCAATACAGTTTAGTCCGGCGGAAACAGCGAGTTTTAGTAGTAGCGGCGGGAGTATTAATTCAAGTAACAATTTGGGCATTGGCTGTTTGGATCTGGCTATTTTCTCAATCCAATCCAGTTTGGCATCAAATTAGTTATTTGTTAATGGTAGCGTCATTGCTAACGGTAGCAATTAACTTGAATCCGTTGAATAGATTTGATGGTTATTATTTGTTGGTTGCGGGAACTGGCATTAACAATCTGCGACAAAGGTCGTTTGATTTTTATGTGGATTTGTTGCGGAGGGAGGAGATTCAGGAAGTAGCAGAAACGCGATGGATGTTGGCAGCTTATGCGCCTTTGAGTATACTTTATACTGTTTGGGCTTTTAGTTACTTAATGTCTTTGATTGGCAATTGGGCTTTGTTAAATGTTCCGAGTTTTTAACCGTAGATTAACGCAGATGAAATTCAATTTGATTATTAGGGTTTACTGAAATGAATGTTTATCAAAAGTTGGGAATTGTTGGTGGAAGTTTGAGTGTTGCACTTGTTAGTCAATGTTTTTCTGTACAAGCTGCTACTCTTACTCAAACTTATACTGTGGATCTGGGTTCGCAGCCGTTAAATAGCAGCATGAATGTGGTTTTACCCAAGTTTAATTCGCTGTTGGGAACGCTATTAAAAGCTTATGTTACGGTTAAGTCTACTGTTAATAATAGTGTGAGTATTACTCCTTTGACTGGAGATTTTACAGGGACGGCGACGACGAATGCAAGCATTGCTGTGAATATTCCGCTGCTCAAAGTTGACCCTATTTTGACTTTGAGTGTGTTAGCAAGTCCGCCGGAAACTAAGATTGCTAATGGGGGTACGGGAAGTGTTAGCGGTTCGGCTTCCGGTACTGTGTCAAAAAGTTATGATTCCCAGCAGTCTCTGAGTGCTTTAAGTGGATGTGATGGTGATACTTTTATCGCAGGTTTGATGACTACGGGTTTGACTCAAATTCAGGGAAATCCTGCTAGGGGTAATTTTGCTGGTTTGGTGTCGGCAAATACCACACTCAGTGGAGTTTATGAGTATGAACCTCATGCTAATGCTACTGTACCGGAACCGATGACGGCTTTTGGTACGTTTGTGGCTGCTGGGATGGGTTTGTGGTGGAAGAAAAGGGATTCAAAAAAGCTGTAATACCAATTTGGATATCCCCAGCCCCCTGAATAAGGGGACAAGAATATTTCTCAAAGTTCCCATGATTACTTGTAGCCCCGAAGAATGTTTGCCACAATACTTGACAAATTGACGAACATATGCAATTATAGTGATTCGTGACTAATGCGGAACTGGCGGAATTGGTAGACGCGCATGATTCAGGTTCATGTGGTGCAAGCCTTCCGGGTTCAAGTCCCGGGTTCCGCATTTCACTGGCAGAAGGTAGTCTGGGGTTAACCTGATACAGGCAATGACCCCATTCACTCTGCTAAGTTAAATAATGCTCACAAGTATTCAAAATCCCCTAGTCAAAGAGCTCCGCAAGCTCCATAGCTCCAAAGGACGCAGGGAACAACAACTATTTTTACTCGAAGGGACGCATTTGCTGGAAGCAGCCTGCGCGACGAGACACCCGCTAGAAACGGTTTGTGCAACTCCAGAATGGGTAGATAAGCACGGGAAACTGTGGGAGGAAGTTGGTAATTTAGCCGATCGCACCGAATTAGTTAGCTCAAAAGTATTAGAATCGATCGCCACTACAGTCCAACCAGACGGAATTATTGCCACCGCACCACGCACCGCCACCCCACCGCCAGAATTGTCAACTTTGGGAATAGCCCTAGAAACCATCCAAGATCCCGGTAACTTAGGGGCGATCGTTCGCACGGCTGCGGCTGCTAATGCTGACGGTTTGTTAGTCAGTGCAAACAGTGCCGATTTAGACCATCCAAAGGTGTTGCGAGCTTCCGCAGGAGCATGGTTTAAACTACCAATGGCAGTCTCTCCAGATTTAACCGCCGAAGTTTCTCGATGCAAAAGTCGAGGGATGCAAATTTTAGCAACCGTTCCCAAAGCTAGTTTTACCTATTGGGAAGTAGATTTACGAGTACCGACTCTGATAGTTTTGGGTAACGAAGGTTCTGGTTTGTCGGCAGAATTGATCGGTTTGGCCGATCGACAAATCCAGATTCCTCTCAATCGCGCCGTAGAATCACTCAATGTGTCGATCGCATCTGCCCTGATCTTATATGAAGCCCAACGGCAAAGAAGTCATTAGTCATTGGGTAGATTAATGCCCGATGCCCCATCTGAGATTTACTCTTTTAGTACAGCAACTCATCCTCACAAAAAATAAATGTAAAGAAATGTAGTCAAACGCTCTCAGAAATGTTAAGATTCTTAACATAAGGTAGCATTGTAAACCTCCAAGCAAAACCCAACCTGAGATGGGGGCGACAGGAAATAGCAGCTAGCTACCATAAAAACGAAGCCTCTTTAAATGCAAGGAAAGCGCAAGTCCCCGCCCACTTTCCTTGCCAGCAAAAACTAGGGGTTTGCTTTAATCGGCAAACCCTTAGAGGCACTGATCCTCAGCGGGCAAAGCTCATGAAAACTCTTAAGTCCTCAGATACAGATTCTGTTCGTGCTTACTTGCAAGAAATTGGTCGCGTTCCCTTGCTGACCCATGAGCAAGAAATAGTCTATGGCAAACAGGTACAGCGATCGACCGAACTGAATCAGGAAAAAAATATTGTAGCCGAAGAGTTAGGCCGCGACCCAACGGCGGCTGAATGGGCACAGGCAGTTGGGCTTTCTGAGGCTGAGTTGCAGCGGACAATCAGCCACGGAGACAGGGCCAAGCGGCAAATGGTGGAAGCCAATCTGCGGCTGGTGGTGTCTGTCGCCAAAAAATATATCAAACGCAATGTAGATCTATTAGATCTAATTCAGGAAGGTACGATCGGGATGCAGCGAGGAGTAGAAAAATTTGACCCGACTAAGGGCTACAGATTTTCTACCTATGCTTATTGGTGGATTCGTCAGGCGATTACCCGTGCGATCGCCGAAAAAGGTCGCACCATCCGCTTACCAATCCACATTACCGAAAAACTCAACAAAATCAAAAAGGCTCAACGCTTACTTGCTCAACAGCTAGGCCGCGCGGCCACAGCGGCTGAGTTAGCCTCAGAATTAGATTTGACTCCCAAACAAATTCGCGAATATCTCGATCGCGCCCGTTTGCCACTTTCCCTTGACTTGCGCGTGGGAGACAATCAAGATACAGAGTTGGGTGATTTGTTGGAAGATACCGGCACTACCCCGGAAGATTTTGCCTTGCAAGCTTCCCTGCGAACTGACTTAGATCATCTGATGGCAGAACTAACTCAGCAACAGCGCGAAGTCCTCGCCTTGCGGTTTGGTTTAGAAGACGGGCAGACTCTCACCTTAGCAAAAATCGGCGATCGGCTCAGCATCAGCCGAGAACGAGTGCGGCAAATAGAACGGGAAGCTTTGACTAAACTCCGCAAACGCAAGCAAGATATCAACGATTATCTAGCTAGCTAAGTAGATTGGGGATTGAGCGCTAGATCCGGTTCCCCTCCTGGGAGGGGTTAGGGGTGGGTCTTATTTCCCATCCCCAATCTAAAATCGTAAAAACCGCCTCCTTAAATTCGGTTGTGCCCACTTTATTCCGATCATCGTCCTGCTACATTGGTAATGACTTGGTAAGAAAGATCAGCAGCCAGTAGATAAGGTTATTGAGATTAACCAGGCTGCGTCTGAAATCAACAACTGTCTCTGAAACGGAGGTTCTCGTGAGCAACTCATCTAATAAATCCCCAGAATTTTTTGAAGAAGACGGAGAAAACTCCAATCTACTTTGGCAGTACGTGCAATCAATGGCACCAGACACCGTTTCTCAGTTGTCTAAGCCAAATTCTCACGAAGTTTTTCAAGTAATGGAGCGAAATATTGTCGGACTTTTGGGCAATTTACCTTCGGAACATTTCGGGGTGACAGTGACTACCAGTCGCGAGCATTTGGGCAGATTGTTGGCTTCGGCGATGATTAGCGGTTATTTCCTCAAAAATGCCGAACAGCGAATGACTTTTGAAAAGTCTATACAAGCTAGTGAAATACATGGCTCTGATGATTAACATTTAAAGGGCATCGGGCATCGGGCATTGGGAATAGGTTGAATCAAGAAGCCAATGCTATATGTGGAAAATTTCTAGTCTGGTAGTTCGCGAAGTAAATCAACCTAATAGACATTTCCAAGTTAGATCCCCGACTTCTTAAAGAAGTCGGGGATTTGCCCGTTATTTTTGAGGTTAATCACCCGATGCCCAATTCCCCATTCCCCATTCCCCATTCCCATTTAATATGACTCACAAAGTTATCGGCGTTGCTATCATCTGGAATAAACAGGGACAAATTTTGATTGACAAAAGGCGCAAACAAGGACTGCATGGCGGTTTTTGGGAGTTTCCGGGCGGCAAAATAGAGCCTGGGGAAACCATCGAAGCTTGTATTAAACGGGAAATTATGGAAGAGTTGGGGATCGCCATAGAAGTTGATGAGAGCTTAATGACGATCGAACATGATTACACTAAATTTACAGTGACGCTTTGTGTCCATAACTGCCGTTACATCAGTGGTGAACCGCAAACACTTGAATGTGATGAGATTCGTTGGGTGACACTAGATGAACTTGACCAGTTTAGTTTTCCAAAAGCGAACGAACAAATTATTGCCACTCTCCGTGAAAATTTAACTGTTAAGTGATAGCTAATAACTGAATAACTGTCAACTAATTTTTATGTTTGAATCGGTAAAGTAAAGTGAAAACAACTACCTTTATCGGGTACAGAATCTACCCAGATTTGACCGTAATGAGCACGGATGATGCTCTGACAAAGAGACAGTCCAATCCCATAACCATCTTGTGATTTGTCTCTCTGCAAACGGAAGCTGTCCTCAAAAATGCTTTGGCAATTTTCTTCGGGAATTCCTGGCCCGCTGTTGCCAATGCTGACTTGAACTTTGTAAGCAGTGCGGTGGAGTATGGAAATACTGACAGTTCCTTGCTCTGGGGTATACTTGCTGGCGTTGTCGAGTAGGTTGGCAATGACTTGTTTGATGCGATCGGGATCGGCATAAACTAAGGGCAAATCAGTAGGAATATCTGTCTCCAGTTTCAGACTTTTAGCTTGAAATTTGTCTTCAAACTGAAGCAGTACATCTTGACAAATAGTCCCCAGTTGGATTTTTTGGGGTTCCATGTGCAGTTGGGCTTTTGTACCCCTGGCTGCTTGTAAGATATCTGTGATCATGCGATCGACAATCCGAATTTGCCGCCTAGCTTGTTTCATCAAATGAGCCGCCAGAGTCGGTGTCAAATGTGGTGTTTCCCCATCTTTCACCTTCTGATTTGACTCCAAAGTTTCCAAAGCCAAAGAAGCCGCTGTCAAAGGATTGCGGAGGTCATGGGCTAGCATAGCAATAATCCGGTCTTTCAACTGCAACTGCTCCTCCAGGTGTTCTTTTTCCTGTTTTAGCCGAAAAACTTCATCGGAAAGTTGCACGAGTTCAACGGAGCAAGCAACCGAATAAATGGGTTTTGGATCGGCCCAAGTTTCAGCCAGAGGTGCGACAGACTGTTGCTGAGCCGCGTATTCTTCTACCGACAACTGCCAACGAGGCCACCAGTGTTCCAATTGGGCGCTCAAATCGCTGCCCGCGATGGTTTGTCGCGGGTCGGGATGAATTTTGAGCAGCGAGGGAGTGGCTACGACTTTAAAGTGTTCGGCCAAATCAGGCTGTTCTCCGACATCAATGATTTGCAGTTCAAAGTCCCACTCTGCTTTCAAATCTTTGAGGGATTTGCGGATGTGTTTGGTCTGTTCCCTGGAAGAGGGACGCTTGTCTACGAACAGCAAAAGCTGTAGAACTGATTCGGAAGTCACGGGCTGTTCAGGTGAACAGTCGGTGTCCTGACCGTTGGTCTGATTGACGTTATTCAATTTGTCGATCGGGTGAAAACAATTGACCATTACCGAGCCCAGTTATTTCACTTCTACTTTAATTTAATACTTCCTTTAGATTTATGCTAATCTCCGATAATTTGATGAGGGCGGACAGATGATATTTTTGAGCGGCAAGCAAAATTCGTCGCTGAATGAGCTGATGAAGGTGGCGGCGGTTTTTTTTGTGCTGTGCTTGTTGTTGACGCTGCATCGCTACTACAGCTTTTACGCTACTTACGACCAAGGCATTTTCAATCAACTTTTTTGGAATGGTACTCACGGTCGCTTCTTTGAGAGTTCTCTCTCTTCGGCTTTGTCCACTAACGTGGTTCACCAAAACCAGATTCCAGAAGTATCCTACCACCGATTGGGGCAGCACTTCACTCCGGCGCTGATGCTGTGGCTGCCAATTTACTCACTGTTTCCCTCTCCTGTCACTTTGACGGTGTTGCAGGTGACTTTGATTACGGCGGCTGGTTTAGTGCTCTATGCTCTTGCCAGACACTATCTAGAGCCTCGGCTGTCGGCGGCAATTGCCGTCAGCTATTACTGCGCTAACGCGGTAATTGGCCCGACATTGGGCAATTTTCACGATTCTTGCCAAACTCCGCTTTATGTTTTTAGCTTGCTGCTGGCGATGGAGAAGCGTTGGTGGCCGCTGTTTGGGATTCTCGCAACTTTGATTTTGGCGGTGCGGGAAGATGGGGGAATTGTTTTATTTGGGGTCGGAGTTTACTTGATCTTGAGCCGACGCTATCCTCTGACTGGCTTTGCTGTGTGCATTCTCAGTTTTGGTTACATGATTGTCTTGACCAATCTGATTATGCCTTTGTTTTCTGATGATATCTCCCAGCGGTTTATGATGGAGCGGTTTGGTCAATATGCTGATGGAGAGGAAGCTTCGACTCTGGAAATTATTTGGGGAATGGTGAGCAATCCTGGGCGGTTGGTTGAACAATTATTTACGCCGTTTTTTGGTAAGATCAAATACCTGCTTGGTCAGTGGTTGCCCTTAGCTTTAATTCCTGCTGTAGCACCTGCTTCTTGGACGATCGCTGGATTTCCATTGCTGAAGCTATTTTTAGCTAAAGGAGAGTCGGTGTTGGCGATTAATATTCGCTATGCGATGACTGTGGTTCCAGGGCTGTTTTATGGGGCGATCCTGTGGTGGGCCGATCGCCAAAAGGAAGAGGATAAAATTAGAAGCGGAGAAAAAACCAGCCTGCGTTTTCCTTCGGCAATTTTTCCTTTCCCTTCGTCTGCCAAGTTTCGACGATTTTGGGCGTTTTGTATCTGTTTGTCGCTATTTTTTACCTTCACCTCTAACCCAAATCGGACTTTTTCGTTTATTTTGCCCGATGCGATCGAGCCTTGGGTGCAGGTTCCTCTAATCAGACAATGGCAGCACGTTTCTCAGGTGCGACCTCTGTTGGCTCAAATTCCTACGGATGCTAGTGTGGCTGCGACAAATACTATTGTGCCGATTTTGTCAAGCCGTCGGGAAATTCTGAGATTTCCGATGTTGGAATTGCGAAATGATGCGAGGGAGGTAGTGAAGATGGAATATGTGATTGCTGATATGTGGCAGTTACAGCAGTATCAGGTGGCGTTTCGCAGGGAACGGGGACAGTTACAGGCGATCGTCCCACAGATCGATCGCCTATCCAATTCTGGAGAGTATGGAATTGTAGGCTTTGAAGACGGCGCGATTTTGATGCGTAAGGGTGCTGTTTCTGACTCTCTATCGGTGGCTGCTTGGGCTAGTTTTCGCCGAGAATTGGAGCCGATTTTAAAGAAAAAGTAGGCGGGAGGGCGATCGGTCTCAACCACCTATTTTCGTGCAGAAACCCGGTTTCTGCACTATTCGCAGTGATTATTGCGACCAAAAGTCAGTGATTGGTCATGAATTTGCGATCAACTAACTAATAAAGTTGGGTATTATACAATATATCTGTTAACCATAAACATTAAGATCTATAAATTCTGTGGAGGGCTAAGAACTGTATCGTAATTTCTGAACAAATCTAGACAAATCTCCAAAATCGTCCATATAATCAATATGGGAGATCAAGTAAATACATCAGAGGCCAAAAACAAAATGCTTCTCTCTTTCAAGACGGAATTAAAACCGAATAATCGGCAGATGACGCAATTCCGTCAACATTGTGGAGTTGCCAGACACGCCTATAACTTTGGGAATGCCATCATTCTTGATATTTTGAAACAACGAGAAACCGACAAATCGGTTAAAGTTCCCAGTGCGATTGACTTGCACAAGCGGTTAATTGCTGAAATTAAGCCGTCCAACCCCTGGTACTACGAATCATCCAAAGCAAGTCCTCAACAGGCACTAGCAGAAGTGAGGACAGCTTGGGATAGATGCTTCAAAAAAGTTTCAGCACAGCCTAGATTCAAGAAAAAAGGCAAGTCTAAAGACTCTTTTTATCTGGAGCAAGGCACTAAAGCCAAACCAGCAATTCGTAATGACGGAAAACGAATCAAGCTCCCTCAAATTGGCTGGGTACTTTTGCATGAAACTTTGCCAATTAGTGCAGTGCATAATTGTGTAATCAGCCGTCAAGCCGATAGTTGGTTTGTCGCTATCAAGTACGAAGTTGAAAAACCCGCAGTACCCGCGAATCGACCGTCTGTCGGCGTTGATATTGGCATCAAGGAACTGGCTGTAACCAGCGATGGTAAAGTCTTTCCCAATCCCAAAGCTTATCGAAAGATGAGCAAAAAGATGAAATATTTACAGCGCTCAGTCAGTCGCAAGGTCAAAGGTTCTAAGAACCGATTAAAGGCGATTCGATTACTAGGTCGGCATCACGCAAAGATTGGTAATATCAGGAAAGATGCAATTCATAAACTCACTAACCACATCGCTAAAAACCACAGCATTGTAAAGATTGAAGATTTGCATATCAAAGCTTTCCTGAAAAACCATAAGCTAGCAGGAGCGATTGCTGACTGTGGAATGTACGAATTCAAGCGTCAATTGGAATACAAAACTGAGAAGTTTTCTAGCCAATTAATTCTAGTTGATCGTTTCTTTCCTAGCTCTCAGATTTGTTCCGGTTGCCATGTGCATCGCCATAAGATGCCACTAAAAAGCCGCACTTATCATTGTCCTGAGTGCGGGCACACTGAGGACAGAGATTTGAATGCAGCTAAAAATATCGAACGATGGTTTGAAGGAATTAACATTCCGATTCGTTCGGATCCAACGGTAAGTTCTACCGAGATTGCTTGTGGAGCAGACAAACCTCTCAAGAGTCATCTTGAGACTGCGTTGAAACAGGAAGTAAGCATCGAAACCATCAATGTCCATTTAAGTCTAGACTTAGGTAGTTTTGGGTAGGTCTTATAGAACGGAAGAGAGATGAAAATTTTAGTATTAGCGTGGGAGTTTCCTCCCAGAATCGTCGGCGGCATCGCCCGCCACGTATCGGAACTATATCCAGAATTGGTAAAGCTGGGGCACGAAATTCACTTGATTACAGTAGAATTCGGTAACGCGCCGATGTACGAAGTGGTAGAAGGAATACAGGTGCATCGGGTGGTGGTGGGACACGCCCGCGACTTTTTCCACTGGGTGGCAAACCTCAACCAAAGCATGGGGCATCAGGGTGGCAAGCTGATCCTGGAAGAAGGGCCCTTTGATATCATTCACGCTCACGACTGGTTAGTGGGGGATGCCGCGATCGCACTTAAGCATACCTTTAAAGTGCCCCTAATCGCCACCATCCATGCCACCGAATACGGACGCTTCAACGGCATCCACAATGAGGGACAGCGCTACATCAACGCTAAGGAAAATATCCTTGCTTACAATGCTTGGCGAGTAATTGTGTGCAGCGATTATATGCGACGGGAAGCAGAACGGGTACTATCGACTCCTTGGAACAAAATAGAGGTAATTTATAACGGAATTAGGTCGGAAAAAAAGCCCCGATTGAACGAATTAGACGCGATTAATTTTCGTCGTAAATTTGCGGCAGATGACGAAAAGATTGTCTATTATGTAGGCAGAATTAGCTATGAAAAAGGCATTGCTGTATTTTTAAATGCTGCACCTAAAGTCATTTGGGAAATGGGGGGAAAAGCCAAGATTGTAATTGTTGGTGGTGGCAATACAGACCATCTCAAATATCAGGCTGGGAATTTGGGAATTTGGAATAAGTGTTATTTTACAGGCTTCATGTTTGAAGAAGACCTCGACAAATTTCAGACAGTGGCTGACTGTGCTGTTTTCCCTAGTCTTTACGAACCTTTTGGGATTGTAGCTTTAGAAAGTTTTGCTGCAAGAGTGCCTGTGGTAGTTTCGGATGCAGGTGGACTTGCTGAAGTGGTACAGCATACCAAAACTGGTGTGGTTACTCAGGCAAATAATTGTGATTCTTTAGCCTGGGGGATTTTGGAAGTTTTGAACAATCCGGGTTATGGACAGTGGTTGGTTGATAATGCTTATGAGGATTTGGAACGCCGATTTAGCTGGCCGAAGTTGGCGATGGAAACGGAGTGGGTTTATCAACGAGTAGTGGAGGAAAGGACTGAGGTTGATTGGTAAGAATGTTGACGGTTGACAGTTGACAGTTCACTATCAGAAGTAGGTTGGGTTGAGTGATAGCGAAACCCAACATCTTATTTGAAATAGCGAAACCCAATATCTTATTTGAAATAGCGAAACCCAATATCTTATTTGAAATAGCGAAACCCAACATCTTATTTGAAATAGTTAAACCCACCATCTTATTTGAAATAGCGAAACCCAATATCTTATTTGAAATAGCGAAACCCACCATCTTATTTGAAATAGCGAAACCCCACATCTTATTTGAAATAGCGAAACCCAACATCTTATTTGAAATAGCGAAACCCAACATCTTATTTGAAATGAAGAGTTGGGTTTCGCAAAGCCTCAACCCAACCTACATATTTGGGATTTCACTCCATCAAGAACCGCTATAGTTGCAAATCTTAAAAATTTGTAACATAATGATAGGGATACACTCGATTTTAGCTTGGGTGTACTCAGCAGATTTCACAGGAATTCGCATCTTGAATATTTTTAAGGATATCGAACCCCAACCCAAACGCAACTTGCTGACTTTATTCGCCACAGGTTTGCTATTCTGGTCGAGTTTGGCTTCACTCCTGCCGACTTTGCCACTGTATGTCCAATTTGTGGGTGGTACAAAACAGCAAATTGGCTTTGTCATGGGTGCATTTGCGATCGGGCTTTTGTTTGCCAGGCCACAATTAGGTAAAATGGCTGATAGCAGAGGTCGAAAACAAGTTTTGCTTTTAGGTACTTTGGTAGCTGCTACAGCCCCTCTCTGCTACCTTTTTGCTAAATCTATTCCTTTACTGTTATGTATTCGGGCTTTTCACGGCATTAGCATTGCCGCTTTTACCACGGCTTACAGCGCTTTGGTAACAGATTTGTCGCCACCAGGAAAACGAGGTGAATTAATCGGTTATATGAGTTTGGTAAGTCCGATTGGTTTGGCATTTGGGCCAGCTATGGGCGGATTTTTACAGGCTTGGGTTGGTTATACTCCTTTGTTTGTGATGTCTGCGTCTTTCGCTACAATGGCTGTACTTTGTACTTGTAAGATTACGGAACCGAATTTTGTGGAGTCAACGAAATCTGACTCATCATCTAAGGATAACAATAGCAAAAATTATTGGCAAATGCTTTGGAATCCCCGCGTTCGGATTCCGGCTTTGGTTTTATTAGTGGTAGGTTTAGTCTTCGGAACTCTGAGCACTTTCATGCCTTTGTTTGTACAGGAAACTAAGGCTGATTTTAATGCTGGATTGTTTTATTCAACGGCGGCGATTGCCAGTTTTGCTATACGTTTGTTAACGGGAAAGGCTTCGGACAAATATGGCCGTGGTTTGTTTATTTCTGCCGGCTTAATCTGTTACTGTTTGTCTATGTTATTGTTGTATAATGCTCATAGCACCAGTGCTTTTTTAATCGCAGCTTTGGTTGAGGGTTGCGCTGGCGGTACTGTTTTGCCCATGATGGTAACGCTGATGTCGGATAGGTGTGAACCTCAAGAAAGGGGCAGATTATTTTCGCTTTGTATTGGCGGATTTGATTTGGGAATTGCGATTGCGGGGCCGACTTTAGGTTTTGTGGCTGAACAAGTTGGCTACAGAAATATGTTTGGTTTTGCGGCTGGACTTGCTAGCTTGGCTTTATTGATTTTCGTCACCCAGTGTAGCAAGGATTTGTCTCATTCGGTGAGGTTTGCGATCGGTCGAGGCAAAGATGTTTATGCTTTGATATCAACTCCGGTTGCACCGCAATGATAGCACCAGAGGAGTGAGGAGGACACGGCAATGCCGTTTCCCTACCTTGATTAATTGTAGGGAAACGGCATTGCCGTGTCCTGATTTCTTTGATGATGGGCTTGGAGGGATTCGAACCCCCGACCTCATGGTTCGTAGCCATGCACTCTATCCAACTAAGCTACAAGCCCCTGTTGAGTTCAGATTTAATCTAAGATTGATTAAGTTCTTTTCTCACAGAATCTAACAGTAACACCTTTATCAAAATAATGCAAGACATTTCGCCAACTTTTTCTCAATTGCCCGATCGCGCACAGCTAACTCACCTTAATAATAGCGGTGAAGCCCAAATGGTGGACGTTTCAGCTAAGGTGGCAACGGTGCGACAAGCTGTGGCCGCTGCGAAAGTACGGATGTCACCGGAGACTTTTGCGGCGATTGAAGCTGGGAATGCGCCCAAGGGTGATGTTTTGGGTACGGCCCGGTTGGCTGGAATTATGGCGGCGAAGCAGACGGCGAATTTGATTCCTCTGTGTCATCCTCTGCCGCTGAGTAGTGTGGAGGTGCAGGTGATAGCCGATGCTGAGTTACCGGGGTATGAAATTCGGGCTACGGTGAAAATTAAGGCGGAAACTGGGGTGGAGATGGAGGCGATGACGGCGGTTTCGGTGGCGGCGCTGACTTTGTATGATATGGCGAAAGGGTTGTCGAAGTCGATCGCGATCGAATCAATTCGACTCGTCAGTAAAACTGGTGGCAAATCTGGAGACTATCACAACCCAGAGGCATAAATTCATGTCTTGAGAGGGATGCAGCATTCAAAAAGCTGCATTTATGATTAAAATAGGCGTGGAACTACTAACAGAAAGTGAAAAACTATGCCTCCTCGTTGGCCCCGAAAACCCGATCGCAATGATCCAGAATACCGCCGTTTAGATGATCGGATGAATTTTGCGATTCACGTGGGTCTTTTTTCGGCTTCTAATTCTGGTTTGTGGTTTGTTCACAATTTGCAGAAGGCTGATTGGCCTTGGGCTGTTTCGGTAACTGGTGGATGGGCACTGCTGGTGTTTGTCCACGCAATTTACCATTTTGCGATCGCCGATTATTCCCCCCTGACTAAGGATTCTGGTTGAGGGGACATTCTGAACTGCTACTCTGTTCCCACTGGCAGAATATGGAATTATTGAACCGCGAAGACGCGAAGGACACGAAGGAAGAGAAAAGAAGAAGTAAATCATCTTCTAACGGGAAGGGAGTAAGAGTGTTACTGTGGTTGCATTTCCGTTTTTCCTTCTTCCTTCTGCCATAACAAATTAAGTTTCTGGTTTTTAATATGGCTAATACTACACAGGCGATCGAATCTTTGGCAGCCGAAATCGGTGAAAATGTCTTTATTGACATTGCTAAGTGGCATTTATATCTGAGAGATGCTCATTTGCATACAGTTGTTGCTGAACAACTTTATTCGATGCTGGAAGATGGCAATTTAGATGCCGACAGAGTTGAACAAGTTTTGCAAAGTATTCCTGTAAAGTTGGGTGGTGGGAAACGGGAAGTGCCTTTAGCTGATTTGATTCCGATGCAGTGTCAAGTTAAGTTGATGGATGTTTTGGAGGAATTTCAGCGCAAGATGTAAGATCCACAATCAATTGTAGGGACACGGCACTGCCCATAGGTGTCAACTTAAGGTAAAACCCAGTCAGAGACTGTTGTTTGACTATTAAATCTAGATCCCCCCTAGCCCCCCTTAAGAAGGGGGGGACAGGAGTCTTTTCAAAGTCCCCCTTCTTAAGGGGGATTTAGGGGGATCTAGACTAAGGTAAAACCGAGAGATACCAATAGTTTCAGGCTTAAGTTGACACTAATGGGCACTGCCGTGTTCCTACGGGGATATTGAATGTACCTCACAATATCGGGAACCGCTGTATATCTATAACTACATTTGGGGAGTGGGTGGGGAGTCTTGAATTTTAGTAAGTGCTGCTTTCATTTCGGGAGTGGCCAAGAAGTTTTGAGTGGCTGCGATCAATCGATCGCCCCAAAGGTTTTCTTTGAGAAACTCTGCCCTAGCATAGCGTTTGTCGAGTTTCAAAGCGGCTTCTCCCATTGCCAAGCCTTTTGCTTTGTCACCTTTGTTGTATAGTGCTACTGCTAGAGCTAGCATTGGTTCTGCTGCTTTGTTGTCGATCGCGATCGCCTGTTCCCAGCGTTTAATCGCACCATCGGTATCTCCCATCTCGTATTTGACTAATCCGATATTGTTGATAGCAGGCCAAAGGTTTTTTTCTAAAGCAAAAGCTTTTTCATATTGGGCGATCGCATTGTCAAACTGTTTAAGCTTATAAAAAGCATTGCCTAAATCAAATAATGCACCAGGAGTATCTGGTTTTAACTTCAACCCTGATTGTAAGTATTCAACAGCTTTTTCATACTTGGATTGCCGAAAATAAGCCTCTCCCAAGACAAACTTAATTGCAGGATTTTTCGGCGACAGAGATTGAGCTTTTTCCAAAGCATCAATGCCTTTTGGAAACTGTTCGAGTTGAAGGTACAAGCTGCCTAACAAAGTCCAATTTTGAGCATTTTTGGGGGATAATTGTGTGGCGAGTTCGGCTCTGGGTACAGCGAGTTCGTACTGCTGGAGTCTGGCTAGCTGGACGGCTTCTTCTGCAAGGCTCAAAGCTGTTTGTTCGAGTTGGGCTGAGTCGATTTGCAGGGTGTAAGGCAGAAGTGCCTGAGCCACGACAGGCTTGGGCATTGTCCACAAACTGAGGGTGAGCAGCAGAGATATTAGAGGAAGGCGATTAGGCACTGTACAGCCCCAGCAAAAAATATAATGGTTTCTCGATCGTCCATAATAACTCATAATTGGGGAATTAGTCATTAGTCATTGGTAATTGGTAATTGCAAAATTGGTAAGTTGAGATCGGGTTAGCTACCATCTGTGGTTCTGACCAATTCCCCATTCCCAATTCCCAATTCCTATCTCAAAGTATGTTGAATTCGCTCTAACAATTGGGCAGCCGACAGAGAAGAAGGCAAAATTTTAGCAGATACTTCTTGCAACATAAAGTTGATCGCCTCCGATTCCGAAGTTGCGACAGACCGATAATCCAACACTAAAATAGGCGGTTTTTCGGTCATTTGTCGCAGATTAGATAGTGCTTGCAACATAGCGGATGATTCTGAGGGCGCATCTCGCAAGCAAAGCAAAACCAAGTCAACGCTTTGAGATTGCAACTGCTGCAAAACTTCCTTCCAACGGAGACCAATTGTTCCTCGAAAACCTGCGGTTTGGATGTACTGAATCAAAGCTTGAAAGTTGGGTAGAAAAAACTCAGAGCTGGGAATGGGAAACTCGATATTTGTCGATCGACAATCGCAATGTTGCACTTCATCTGTATCCCTATTTTCCTCAGCAGTTCCAGCTAAGTCAGATAAAGTCGAAATGTCGGCAAATAAAATGCTGGGCTTCCAACTCATACCAGCAGCTACTTGAATAACTTGCCACAAAGCAGGTGCTACTAGAGGAGTGTCGGAAGTGACGTTACCGTTCGCCAAACACGGAAATACTGACAGTCCCTTGACTTGATTGGCTAGTTGTGTAGTTGTGGGGTCTAAAGTTACCAAAGGGAGAGAACTCAAACTCCGAGACAGACTTAACTGTTTGATAAAAGCTGAGGGGCTTTCTAGTTGATTTGTACCGTCTAAGACGATGACATCGGGACACCAGATGCGGGCGACAAGTTCTGCCTGACCGAGGTCATCGGCTTCTAAGACCCGGCAATAGTTATGGTTCAGTAATAAAGATGAACCTTGGGAGGAACTGTTTTGCGGGCTGAGCCACAAAATAGTCAAAGAACTTCTCACATTGCGCGCATTGGTGTCGCGACCGATTAAATCGCCCAGTAGTATTCTCAAAGCGGGTTCTGTGACGGGTAAGCTTAAGAAGCCTTCGGCTCGGTTGACTGAGGCTCGTTCTTTTTCACCTCTGGTGGCGGTGACGATCGCAGGTATCGATCGAGTATCTGGGTCGCTTTTGAGCAGTGTCAGCACGTCCCAGCCCGACAGCAGTGGCAGTAGCGGGTTGAGGAAAATCACTTCTGGACTGAACCTGCGGGCTTTTTCTAGTGCTTCGGTGCCGGAACGGGCGACGATTACTTGATAGCCTAAACCTGTGAGGACGTTGGTTAAATTTTCGATATATTTCGGAACTGCTTCGACGATTAATACTAGGCGAGATCGAGAACCCGCGATCGGATACTGATATTTTGGTTTGAATAATTCTGGATCTAGGGCTGTAGATTCTGCTGATTCTTCCGTACTGTTTCCTGGAGGATTTGGTGGCAAGAGCAAGGTAAATTGAGAGCCTTGACCTTCTGAGGAAATAAACGAAACGTCTCCGCCGTGAAGTCTAGCTAAACGTTGAGTCAGTACCAGCCCCAGTCCGGTTCCTTGAAATCGGCGAGTCAGGGGGCTTTCTAACTGTTGGAATTTTTGAAATATCAAGTGTTGTTTGTCTGCGGGAATTCCGATACCCGTGTCCCAAACGGTGAATGCAATCCAGCCTTCCCAAATATTCACTTTCAAGCCAATTTTGCCGCCTATTTCTGTAAATTTTAAGGCGTTGGATAAAAGGTTGACGAGCATTTGTCGCAACCGCAGTTCGTCGGCAATTAAGTGGCTTAGTCCTGGTTCAATTTCTAGTGTAAATTCGGTTTCGATGGCGGATTCGCCCGCAGGGTTTGTGGTAGTTACCTCCGATTTTAGTGTGGATTTTTCTTCTTGTTTTTGAAGTAGTTGAGCTTGTTCAAAGGCTCTGTTGCAGGCGCTGGTAATTTCTACGGGTTCAAGGTTTAGTTCTAGTTGCCCGGTTTCCATCCTGGTCAAGTCTAAAATATCGTTAACTATTGTCATTAAGTGTCGCCCGCTTTTATGGATTAGTTTGGCGTAGCGAGTTTGACGATCGTTGAGTTCTCCGATTAATTTATCTTTGAGGAGGCTGGATAAACCGAGGACTGCGGTGAGGGGGGTTTTTAGTTCGTGGCTGATACAGGACAAAAATTCGTCTTTGAGTCGATTGAGATGGATTAAGTCTGCATTTTTTGCTGCTAGTTCTTTGGCGACTAAATGTTCTTCGGTGACATCTTGTCCCATTACTAAAATCAGGTTGTCGGAGAGTGGCTGTTTGACAAATTGCCAGATTCGTTCTTGACCTTTTTGGACGGGACAGTCACAAATGTAGGTGTCTGGTTTGCCTGCGATTGGACACCAAGCTGGGCCCTTTAAGGTGGATGGGGAGGCGGCGGCGTACAGGGGTAGGGGACAACTGGCTGCGGTGGAGTCGCGATCGCCCGATCGCGCTACTCCCACTAAGCTTCTGAATTCTTGGGTGACGGCTAAATTTGGCGCGCTCTTATATTCGGTTGGCTCCTTGCTTGGTTTATGGGAAGGTGGCCGATGGGGATTGACTGCTGGTTCTGGGACTGGTTCGGGGCCGGCTCCGAGTAAGATTCGCCATGCTGCGTTTTGACTGACTATTTGTCCGGTGGGGGTTTGCAATCTCAGGGGTAGGGGCAGTTGTTCTAGGAGTTGAACCAGGGAATCGAGGTTTTCTGAGGGTTTTAGTCCTGCTTCTAGAAAGCGTAATTGAGCGTCTAGGGCAGTGGCAATGACGGATTGTGCCGGTACCTGTCCAAGTTCTCTGGCTGCTGTTTGTTGAGCTTTTAGGCTGTATTCTGAGGCTGTGGAGTGTTTGATGGAGTTGCTGTTTAGGGCTGCGAATTGCATCAGGCTCATAATGTTGAGCAGTCCCAAAAATTGGTCTTCGGAATTGGTCAGGGCGATCGGGCGATCGAAATATTTGCCCTCGGTTTCGCCTCCCTCTCCTGGGGTATGAAGTTCTGCTGTTTGCAGATATTGCCAAAATTCGGTCACGCTCAAATCTCCCGATATTGTTCTCAGGGGTGCGATCGCGATCGGGTTCTCTGACAGGGGTTGTTGCCATTTGCCGTCTCTGTCTGCCAGTGGCATGAGGCTGCGGAGGTAAACTAATCCTAGGGGCTGTAGCTGTTCGTTGACTACTACGATGCGATCGCAGTTTCCCTGACTGAAAATTGACCGCAGTGTTTTGAGCTGAGCTGTCGGTCGGCACAGTGACACTGGTTCGATAAAATTTTGGAGACTGGGGCGAGTTTGTGGCATAACGAACCTGAGAATCAGCTCCCCTGAGCAGTAATATTTTTGAGACCCAATATAGCTGCCGATTTTTAGATCTCATTTGTTTTATATCAGCCGGCGCGAGACCTCGGAGCTGGATTGATCCCCGTGCGTTCGATACCAGTGCCTGATTTGAGGTCACTAGCACTTATTTTAAGGCTTAAGCTTAATTGCAGAAATCAGCCTGGAGGTATTTGACCTTGTAGCAAAGGATTACTGTTCAATTAACCTTCTGTGACAAGGTTGTCACTAATTTTGCAGTTAAGATTGGTTACAATGATTGTTAAAATGTTAAGTGTTTGTAAAGGAGATATCAACTCTGAGCGATCCAACATTTTCGGGCAACTTAGCTGTTTCCCCTACACCTTTGCTTCCCCAACTGTCTATATGTATTTTTGTCAAGTCTGAGGAACTAGCAGCCTCTGCGATCGAGCTTTTGGGGGGCGGACGCTATACTTTGATGCAGGTTAGGTCGGCGATCGAGTTTTTTGAATACCTGAAGCACAATTACCACCTAGACTGTTTGGTTTTTGAAGTAGATGGGGATCTGCGATCGCTCACTGGTAAGCTGCAAGAACGATCGATCTTTTTACCGGCTGTGATTTTTTCAACAAAACCGGGAGATGATGGAATACCAGAACAGTCATCTTCATCGGGTTTTGAAACTAGGGCTGGTACGTGGCAGAAAAGTGAAGAGCAAAGTTGCTCTTTTTTTTACCATCCTGCTGAGGTGCAACTGCCAATTGCTCGATCGGGCGAAATTGTTGCTAGTATCGATCGGGCGATCACCCAATTTCTGAAACTTTCGACTCCGGTTCCTTTTGATGACCAATCCGCCAACGTTTGTGCAACAGCACAACTGACTGCTCAAAGTTTGCTTCAGCGACAGCAGCGCCGACTTTCTGAAAAATTGCGGGAGCGATTAGGATACTTAGGTGTGTATTATAAGAGAAATTCCCAGAATTTTTTGCGTAATCTGTCTCCCCAAGAAAAGACAAAATTTTTGGAGCAATTAAAGTTAATTTATCGAAAAATTGTTTTGAATTATTTTTCTGAAGATACTGCGGTAAATAATCAAATAGATGAATTTGTGAATTTAGCTTTTTTTGCCGATGTTCCTGTGACTCAAGTTGTGGAAATTCACATGGAATTAATGGACGAGTTCGCCAAACAACTAAAATTAGAAGGGCGTAGCGAAGAAATATTGCTGGATTACCGTTTGACTCTAATCGACGCGATCGCTCATTTGTGCGAAATGTACAGGCGATCGATTCCCAAAGACACATCGGAAGGTAGAAGGTAAAATCAGGCTAAAATTATTATAAAATACCAAAGAAAAGGGGATTTAAGACAAATAACAACTACAACTAAAATGTGACAACTAACACTCAACGTTTAACAAAAGTTCATGAGTCCTCTGAAGAAAACCTACGTTCTGAAGCTTTACGTTGCGGGGAATACTCCCAACTCAGTGCGAGCTTTAAAAACCCTTAAGGATATCCTCGAACAAGAGTTCCAAGGAGTCTACGCGCTGAAAGTGATAGATGTGCTCAAAAATCCTCAACTAGCAGAAGAGGATAAAATTTTGGCAACTCCTACCCTGGCAAAAATCCTGCCACCTCCGGTGCGAAAAATTATTGGTGATTTGTCCGATCGGGAAAAAGTTCTGATAGGATTAGATTTGCTCTATGAAGAACTTCGCGAAGAAGACATGAATTCATAAGATGACAGTCATTAGCCAGCAGTCATTAGTATGGAGCGGTAGTACAAGCTAAACACTGAGTACAAATGCTTCTGCGGTTAATGACTGAAAATTTAAAAAAAACAGACAATTGATAAAAATCCACATGAATGAAATTAGTCAAACGGTGCAACCTGAAGGATTGGTAACGGCTGGAGTTCAAAAAATCCGCACAATGATTGAAGGCTTCGATGACATCAGTCACGGCGGAATGCCGATCGGCAGAACAACCCTAGTCAGCGGCACGTCAGGAACAGGAAAAACCTTATTTGCTGTACAATTTCTTTACAACGGAATCACCAACTTTGACGAAGCAGGAGTTTTTGTAACTTTTGAAGAATCTCCCACAGATATTATTAAAAATGCCTACAGTTTTGGCTGGGATTTGACCAAGTTTATCGATGAAGGCAAGCTATTTATTTTAGATGCTTCCCCCGATCCAGAAGGTCAGGATATCGTGGGAAACTTCGATTTATCTGCCTTGATAGAACGCATTCAATATGCCATTCGTAAGTACAAAGCTAAGCGGGTTTCCATTGATTCGGTGACAGCAGTATTTCAGCAATACGATGCTGCATCAGTGGTGCGACGAGAGATTTTTCGTTTAGTGGCGCGCCTCAAACAAGTAGGGGCAACTACAGTTATGACTACCGAACGGGTGGAAGAATACGGCCCAGTGGCCCGGTTTGGAGTGGAGGAGTTTGTGTCAGACAACGTGGTGATTGTTCGCAACGTTTTGGAAGGAGAACGCCGTCGCCGGACAATGGAAATTCTGAAGTTGCGGGGAACCACTCACATGAAGGGTGAGTATCCTTTTACAATTACTAATGATGGGATTAATATTTTTCCATTGGGGGCGATGCGATTGACTCAAAAATCTTCCAATGTTCGGGTTTCTTCCGGCGACAAAACTCTCGATGAAATGTGCGGCGGTGGTTTCTTTAAAGACTCGATTATTTTGGCTACGGGTGCGACGGGAACTGGCAAAACGCTGTTGGTCAGCAAATTTTTGGAGAATGCTTGCAAAAATGGCGATCGGGCCCTGCTGTTTGCCTATGAAGAGTCACGCGCGCAGTTGTTCCGCAATGCTTCTTCTTGGGGCATTGACTTTGAGGAGATGGAACATAAAGGTTTGTTAAAAATTCTCTGTAATTACCCAGAATCTGCTGGTTTGGAAGACCATTTGCAAAACATCAAATCGGAAATTGCTGATTACAAACCGTCTCGAATTGCGATCGATTCTCTGTCAGCTTTAGAACGAGGAGTTAGCAATAATTCATTCCGGCAATTTGTGATCGGGCTGACTGCTTTCGCCAAGCAAGAGGAAATTACAGGCTTTTTCACAAATACAAGCGACCAGTTTATGGGTTCTAATTCGATTACGGATTCCCATATTTCTACGATTACTGACACAATAATCATGCTTCAGTATGTAGAAATTCGAGGGGAAATGTCGCGGGCAATTAATGTGTTCAAGATGCGCGGTTCTTGGCACGACAAGGGAATTCGGGAATACACTATTACTGATCATGGGCCAGTAATTCGGGATTCTTTCCGCAGTTACGAACGGATTATCAGCGGTTCTCCGACTCGGATTGCGATTAATGAGAAGAGCGAATTATCGCGGATTCTTCAGGGTGTGCAAGGTCAAGACAATGATGATATTTAATAGTTGGCTTTTTTGAATTAAGCCAGAAACCGGGTTTTTGCGAGAATATTTGATAACAGCCAGAGACATGGGAAAAAACCCGGTTTCTACGGGTGGTGATGCGTAGGCCACGGAGGAGACGGCAATGCCGTGTCCCTACGATAATTTTGGGGTAGGGAAACGGCACTGCCGTGTCCTAATTTCTACTGGTGGTGATGCGTAGGCCCAGAAACCGGGTTTTTGCGAGAATATTTGATAACAGCCAGAGATATGGGAAAAACCCGGTTTCTACGGGTGCGTAGGCCACGGAGGACACGGCAATGCCGTTTCCCTACGATAATTTTGGGGTAGGGAAACGGCACTGCCGTCTCCTCTTTTGGGCCGTGTCCAGATTCTTTCCCCACCAAACAAAAAATCCTGTCACAATAAAATCAAGACTACGGGGAGACAAAAGATATGACGCGAGAAGAGTTGTTGCAGTTAATCGACAAAGCGGCTGATGAGGGCTCCACAGAATTGGATTTGGCGGGGTTGGGGTTGGAGGAATTGCCGCCGGAGATTGGCAAGTGCACGCAGCTTGAGACGTTGGTGTTGGCGAAATGGGATCAGGAGAAAAAAAAATCGATTGGGAATCAGCTAACTGAGTTTCCTGATGTTGTTCTTCAATTAACAAATTTAAAAATACTTAACTTATCTAACAATCAGATTACCGTCATCCCCGGTGCGATCGCCCAACTGTCGAATCTGACAAAGCTTTACCTCAGTAGCAATCAGATTACGGTCATCCCCGATGCGATTGCTCAGTTATCCAATCTGACAGAACTTTACCTGGGTAACAATCAGATTACCGTCATCCCAGAGGCGATCGGGCAACTGTCTAATCTAACAGGGCTTTACCTGGGTAACAATCAGATTACCTTGATCCCAGATGCGATCGGGCAACTGTCCAATCTGACATGGCTTTTCCTCGATAACAATCAGATTACCTCCATCCCAGATGCGATCGCCCAACTTTCTCAACTGACAACACTTAATCTCAGTGAAAATCAGATTCAGATAACGAAAATCCCAGATGCGATCGCCCAACTCTCCAATCTGGCAGAGCTTGACCTCAGTGACAATCAGATCGCACAAATCCCAGATGCGTTAGCAAAGCTTTGCGAAGCACTCATCCAACTGCCAAATCTGACGAAACTTCTCCTTCGTAACAATCAGATCGCACAAGTCCCAGATGCGTTAGAAAAGCTTTACGAAGCGCTCGGCCAACTGCCAAATCTGACAAGTCTTGACCTCAGTGATAATCAGATTGGCCAGATCCCAGATGCGCTCTGTCAATTGTTTAATCTGACAGAGCTTGTCCTCTATAACAATCAGATTACTCAAATCCCAGATGCGATCGGACAACTATCGAAATTGACAGACCTTTTTCTCAATAGTAATCAGATTACCCAAATCCCAGAAATCCTTGGGCAACTGTCGAATCTGACACGGCTTTCCCTCAGTTGGAATCAGATTACTGAAATCCCAGAAATCCTCGGACAAGTGTCGAATCTGACACGGCTTCAAATCCGTAACAATCAGATTACCCAAATCCCAGAAGTCATCGGCCAACTGTCACATCTGACATGGCTTGAACTCAGTGAAAATCAGATTACCTCCATCCCAGAAGCGATCGGCCAACTGTCCAATCTGACAGAGCTTCGCCTCACTAACAATCAGATTGAAAAGATTCCTGAATGCTTAGAAACACTCCCAAAACTTGAAAAACTCGACCTCCGCCGCAATCCCCTACCCATTTCTCCAGAAGTTCTAGGCCCGGCAAACCTCAGAGAAGATCCCGGTACTCCCGCCGCCATCTTCAACTACCTCCGCCAACTCCGCAGCGGCGAAGTCCTCCCCCTCAACGAAGCCAAAGTCCTCCTCGTCGGACAAGGAAGCGTCGGCAAAACCTCCCTCATCAACCGCCTCACCCACAACCAATACAACCCCAGCGAACCCCAAACCGACGGACTCAACATTACAAACTGGCAAATTACAGTCAACACCAAACCAGTCAAACTCAACGTCTGGGACTTCGGCGGACAAGAAATCTACCACGCCACCCACCAATTTTTCCTCACCAAACGCAGCCTCTACCTCCTCGTGTCCAACTGCCGCACCAGCGAAGACGAAAACCGCCTCGAATACTGGCTGAAACTGATCCAAAGCTTCGGCGACGCATCTCCCGTGATCCTCGTCGGCAACAAGTGCGACGAACAACCCCTGGATCTCAACCGCAAAGCCTTGCGCGACAAATATCCCAACATCAAAGCGATTATCGAAACATCCTGCCAAACCGGCACGGGAATCGACGAACTCCGCAGCGCCATCCACACCGAAATCTCCCAACTCAAGGAAGTCTACGATCTTTTGCCCCTAAGCTGGTTCCAAGTCAAGCAGCGCCTGGAAAACCTCGACAAAGACTTCATCAGCATCAGCGAATACGCCACCATCTGCGGCAAAGAAAATATCTGGGAAGAAACCGACAAAACCCAATTACTCGAACTGCTGCACAACCTGGGCATTGTCCTCAACTTCCGCGAACACCCCATCCTGCAATCCACCAACATCCTCAATCCCCACTGGGTGACTGAAGGCATCTACGCCCTCCTCAGCGACGACGCACTCAAAGTCAAAACCAAAGGCATTCTCACCTACGACGACCTCAGCCGCATCCTCGATTCAACTAAATATCCCAGCCACCGTTACAACTGTCTCACCGAGTTGATGGGCGAATTTCAACTCTGCTTCCCCATCAGCCATTGCCATGTGCCGACTTTCCTCATCCCCGGCATTTTGCCGAAAGAAGAACCGGAAAACACCAAACTCGAAGGCGAAACCCTGGAATTTCAATATCACTACCGCATCCTCCCCGACAGCATCCTCTCGCGTTTCATCGTCCTCATGCAACAGAAAATCCACAACTGCACCCACTGGCGCACGGGGGTAATGCTGGAGTACACCGAAGGCGCTGAGGTGTACAATATCGCCCGAATTAAATCTGACCCGGAAGATGAGAAAATCTCGATCGCGGTTAGCGGGCGGGAATCGACGCGGCGTTCTTTTCTCAGCATGATTCGGGATACGTTTACCAAAATCCACAATTCTTTTGCGAATCTGGAAATCAGTCAATGGGTGCCGGTTCCGGGTTATCCCGATGCCGATCCGCTGGATTACGAGGAGTTGCTAGGATTGGAGGAGATGGGCGAGACTAAGGTTCGGGTGGGGAAACTTAAAAAGAGTTGGGATTTGCGGCCGTTGTTGGATGGGTATGAGGCGATCGAACTTCGGCGCAGAAGGCAAATGGGCGATCGAGAAATGGGAAAATATTATGATGACCTTGTAGATATCACTAAACTAGCTGTTAGTAGACCTATTAATAATAAAGCAGAAGTAAACATGACTCAAGATTCTTCCCAAACCAACAACTTGCAAGGTGCACAAATCGGTAGCATGGCGCTTGCTAACGAAGTAAAAGACAACGCCCAACAAACAGCCTCTGGCGGCATTGAAATCAATAACGCGAATACTGCGGAAATTCTGCAACTGATTTCATCGATGCGTGAAACCGTCGCACAATTTCCCGAAAATGTCCGCAATGAGATAATTCCCGATATTGAAGATGTCGAAATCGAAATCAATAAACCAGAAAATGCACGGGATAAAACTCGATTAAGAAAACGTCTGACTGCGATGATTGGGGCGGCTACTGCGATCGCAATTCCGATCGCAGGTATGACTGATTTTGCTAGTAGTGCGATCGATTTAGGTCAAAAAGTTGGTATTGAACTCAAGCTACCATCGGCACGGTAAATTAGTAGCGGAAATTAGGAGACGGCAGTGCCATTTCCCTACAATTAATATGATGGCGTAGGGAAACGGCACTGCCTTGGACTCTTTCGGGCCACGGAGTCCAAGGCAATGATGAATAGCCGATTTTCATCTTAACTTTTTCAGTTTCCTTAAGTGCGATCGCCTCAAATTCTCCACCAACAGCCGCAACTGGCCCAAATTTCCCATTTCGCCGCCGTACTTCCAGCGCACGTAAGCTTGCGAAACTTCCTCAATCACCTCAGCTTCATCAATTGCATGATTAGCGCGCATCACCTCAGCATACTCCAAAGGCGTTTGAGCGCGAGGCTTCACAAATCCCCGACTCGCCAAATCCTTTAACATTTCCTGATAAACCCCCTCCACCGGCGGCAACTTCCCCAGCCAGCGACGGTAGCGCCACTTGCGCCACAGTTGCCAAATTAACCAGCCAATGAAGCCAAATGCGATCGCGCTAATCAAACCAGTAAACAACCCCACCCAGCCCTTCGCAAACTGCCCCAAAAACCATCCCAGAATCAAACCAATCCAGCCGAATACAAAAGCGAACACTGCATCTAACCCGCTTCTCAGAGGCGTTGGTAGCCAACCCGCTATCCACTTCCAAAACGACTCCAGCGCGCTAAAATTCTGGTTATCTTCCACCGAAGCCGGAATCAAAGGATAACCGGGAATCGGATTAAAACCAAACCAGCCGTTATTAGGAAAATACACTTCCGTCATCAAGAAAGCATCGGTATTTTTGACAATATACAAACCTGTAAACGGATTGAATTCCCCGGTGTCGAAACCGCCAGCCATGCGCGCCGGAATCCCGATCGACCTTAGCATGATTGTCAACACCGTCGAAAAGTGGTCTGGATATCCGCCTGTCACCTTTTTGCCATCCTGGGTGTTTTGATAACCAAACAGAAAACCCTCAACCAAATCTTCAGTTTCCTCTAAATAAGGCAAAGCCCTTTCTATCTTATAATTCGGATTTTGCTTCAAATATTGAGCTAAATATAAAGCTTTTTCGTAGGGAGAATCGATCGGTCTTTCCGACTTTGATACCCTAGTTCTCGCCTGCAATATTTCCTCAGTTTTTGCCCGCACCTTTGCTACAATTTTTGGCGGAACATCTAAATAGAACTTGCGAATGTTTTTCGGGTAATCAGTACCAGTTTTGTCCAACAAAGCCCGATCGCGAAAAGGCACATTAGAAATCACCGTATAAGTCGTACCTGCCGCCAATTCTATAGGCGATCGCAAACCGCCCTCCGCATCAAACGCTACCTCATTAGTCGGAAAATACAGCTCTTTTGGCTTGTTTAAAGCTGGAATCAAATTCGGCAATTGAGCAACAATGGTATAACTTTGAACCACCTCTTCAGTCCGAGGTGCATTCGGAAATGGATTCAGATAAAATTGATAAGACCATTTAGGTCTATTCACCTTTTGAGCTTGTTCATTCCGAGAAATTTCCCAACCCTGACCAGTGTATTTGTCAAAGCCTAATACTCGCCAAAAACCCGCCGCTTGCGATCGCACTCGCATCACCACTTCCGGTTTCATTTCCCCCCGCAGATTTTGATTTATCCGCTGATTGAAACCATAGTAAAAAGTAGAGTCAACCTCACCTGGCCCTTTGTCTGGGTTTCTCCCCCTTCCTCCGCCAGTTCCTTTGTTATTTCCCCCTCTGACATACCCCGGATTTAGGATGCTACGCGAGTCAAATTCGCCCTGATATTCAATTGGAGCACTCACCGGAAAAGTCCGCAACTGATAGCCAGGGAGACGTGGCAAAAACGCAAAAATAGTCAGCCCCAAACTGATAGTAATCAGGAACAACAACCCAAAATGCTTGGGGGATAAAGTAGCCGCAAATAACGACCAATTATTATCTTTCTCTTTCTCTTTACCTTGTAGCTTCTGCTTTTTATCTTCTATTTTTGAGAGTCCCAAGCGCGATCGATAATCCAACACCAAAGTCGGTAGCGAAACGGCTAAAAATAGCAACAGCATCGGCCCAAAAGTCAAGGTTTGACTGAGAGTCCCTGCTACTCCCAACAAAATCAGCCCAATTACCATCGAGTAGCCTAAATCTTTGCGGCGCGGCAAATCGAAGCTGTGCAACACTTGAAGTTGAATTAACAGTTGCGCCAAAACTAATCGTGTATCGTTCAACTCTCCTACCAAACGGCCGAAGAAAGCAAACAACGCCACCAGCATTCCAATGGCTATACAGAATTTAGCAGCTATGTTGCGATCGCGCCTGTGGTACCAACTCCAAGTTGCACCCACAATACTAACAGGCACTGCCCAAAGATTCAGATTCTCTTCAACAGCAATATCCGTCGCCACAATTCCCACTATTACCAACAACTGAACCAGGATTCGCAGCAGTAAAGAATCCTCGACCACCGGCGGAGGCATTGCCTCTATCTGCTCCCACAGCTTACCCAAAACAGGTATTTTTCGCAGGTTATCAGTTGTCATGTGCACCCATCCAATTTTCGATTTTTGATTTTTGATTTTCGATTGTTTATACCGATTGATTTTGGAGCTGATTACCAAAATACTTTCGGTCAAAACACTATCCAAAAACGCAGTTATTTATTTAATTCTTGCCTTTTTCGTTGCTATTTTAGACCGCCAAAGTCGGACGAATCGCAAACATCAAAGGTTTGGCATCGAAGTTTTGGAATCGAACTTCTAGGGCATAGGTCTTATCAGGTTGCGGGTCAAACAATTCTACACTCAAATGACCTGAATTTGGTCGGTGTGCAGTTGCTTCAGTATTTTCTCCTTTGAGTTCCAGACTGCCTCCACCCGGAAATTGACACTCAACTCTTAAAGATGGAATCGGCTGTTCTGTGTCACCCTTCGACAGGTATTGGGCTTCTAGAGTTAGGGAACCTAATGCAGTCAGCCATTCTCGCGACACGGGTGGCTGATTTACCGAACAATTCAAAGTTAGAGACTCAATAATTTTCCGCGCAGCCATCAGCGACAGCACCATTTGTTGGTCTACTCTTGCGACTTCGTAATTCGGGAAATCTGCTACATCTAAATCTCCCCGCGCAGCACTTGTGAGCACTAAACCAGCTAATTCGTTGAGTTCCTGAGACTGACCTGGAAACAAGCTATCTACAGCCCGAACTAATTTTTTTCCTTCTAACAGCGACGACATTACCAGATTCTGACAGGGTTCTAGCAGTTGTGCAAAGACCCCTTGGGCGATCGGAATTGGCAGGCGTCCCCATCTGATATTTTGCAGTTGGGGTGTCCAGAGGTGTAGGGGGGGAACCCATTGGGTGCTTACCTCGTCTGGATAGTCGTGGTCGTAGCTTTTCATCTCTGTTTCCCAAGGAAACAGCGGTGGGTTAGATTCAATGGAGGCTCTGAGCCTCTCTTTTAACAAAGTCTGAAAACGATCTTGCACGGTGGTTATTTCTCCCATTGTCAGCGGTGGTGTGAGTTCATTGCTGTGAACTCCTACTTGATAGTCATATGGGTCTGGTTCGTCCCATTCCCAATATTCCCTTTCCGAATTCTCTCCTGTGTCGTCCCACTCTTGGGAGGGAAACGGCCCAGTGAAGTTTTCCTCATCTTCACTCAAAGCATTGGCAGGTGCTTCTAACATCCAGTTCAAAAAATGGCGCTCGAAAGCCTCTGCATCCCTGTTCGTTTCGTTATTCATCACTAGATGCCCCTTCTCCGGAATCTGATCGATTACGTAATTCCCAAGCCAATTCCAGCAACTTAAACCACCGTTTCTGTACCTGGGCCACCGTGCTGCCGAGGGTTTGCGCGATCGCGGAATCTGACAGACCCTGTTGTTTCAACTTTAGCAAACGCTGCCCCTCTGGGCCAATTTGCTCACCAAAAGCTTGCCACTCAGCAGGTAGCAAACCCAAATTTCGATCTAAGTCTGCTTCTAGCCACTGGTGAACCAGTTCCCAGCGGTGAGACATCGCAAACCGCAGCAAATGGTATTTGAAACGCTGCTGCAAATAGTCTCTTTGGCGGGGAGTGATGCCCAGAATTGCCTCTATTTCATGGGTTGGCAAGTCTTGCAACCTCAGCACAAAATAATCGGCGCATTCTTCTTGGTTACGTTCTTTCAGGTAAGCGACTAATTCCTCAACCACGTTCTGCCGCAAGGACTCTGACTCTTCACCGTAGGGGCGAATGGCAGCGGAACCTTGTCCGGCCATCGCTTCTCGCACTGAGTGTACCGAGGAGTCGTTCCAGGTTTGGTCAGAATCACTAGCCCCTCCGTCTGCGGCTTGTTCCATATCTACGGAGGTTTCTTTGGGCTGCTGCTGGGAAAATGTTTGAGCCCGCAAAATAATTAGTTGTTGGCTGCGGTTCCGAGGCAAGGGAATCCGCCGTTTGCCAAAGCGCTCTACAAATGCCATGTACTCTGCTAGTTCTAAGCGAGTACGGGGGGTGTAGGTGGTTGGCAGTTGCGTTTCGCGCCGGAATGCTTTTAAAGCTTCGAGATAAAATCCTTGCAAGAAATCTTTGATCAGTTCTATCCGCGCCTGGTAGCTAGATTGCACCTGGGGCGGAGTGATATAGCGATAGACGATCGCACTAAGGGTACCGTGTAATTCTACTCGTCCTGGCCCGGAACCTAAATTGTAATAATGGAGGCATTGTTGCAAGCGATGCTGGGCGAGACTCTGGGCAGAACCTTCTATGTCTCCAGAGGTTTGAATCCGCTGGCTTTCTGTGCATATCCTGTTGACTTCTGCTGCGAGTCGTCCTGCTACATCCTGGCTGTTCTGCTCAGACGCGCGAGTGGACTTTTTGAGTTCGTCTAACAGCAGTTGAAAGATGGTTTCCACGCTCTGGCAGATTTCCCGCATGATTGTTTACAACTAACAATGAAACTAGCACACTCATGCTACTTTCGATTGCAGATTTTACATTTGCCACCGGATTTGAGATCACATACTTGGACGCGCACCTGCTAACCTAAGATTCTTAATCTCAATTGTAGCCACCGATGGATTTAGATCTACAAATTCGATCGCTAATCGACAAAGCTCCCGCTGACGGTTCGACACCACAAATTCTAGAGGCCATAGCCCCAGCACTCAAGTTACTCGCCGAACAGCTTGAGCATCTCGAATACTACATCTTGCAAAATGTTGACCAAAGTTGGTCGATCGCGGTTTTGAGCAATCTCAAGCAACGACGGCAGGAAAAAAGGGTGATTTATGCCTGGACTACCCTCAAAGATGCCTCGCAATCTGTAGCTACGGGCGATCGTATCTTGCCCGTATCAATACCTGTTACTCACATTTTATTTCAGATGCTGGCTCTAGAAGGTATCGACAGTATCGTCTTTTTTGACACTCCGGGCAATCTCGAAGCCGGCACAGAAGTCCGTCGCGAGCAAGTCCAGAACTTAATTAATGTTTACTTACAACAATATCGATCGACTCTACAGTCAAATTACAGCAATCTCCCGCCGGATATCGCCTAGTTGGGAATGGGGAATTGGAAATTGGGCATCGGAAATGGGGAATGTGGCATTGGGCATTCCCCATTCCCCCATTCCCCCATTCCTTCTAATAAAGTCTACTCAACACATATTCAGCCAAATCAATCAAAGCTTGGCGGGACTCTGAATGAGGCAGTGCCGACAAGTAATGCACCGCTTTTTGTGCATGGCTTGTGGCTAATTCTCGCGATCGAGCTATGCCTTGAGAATCTGCCACCAGTGCCAGAGCCTGCTCTATATCTCCTTCTTGGGCAAACTCCCGTTCTATCAGAACTTCCAAATAAGGCTTTTCTTCCAGAGCAAATAGTGCTGGTGCCGTCAGATTACCGCTAATCAAATCCGAACCAGCAGGTTTCCCCAAAGTTTCCGTTGAAGCGGTGAAATCTAATATATCATCCACTATTTGGAATGCCAAACCAATATTGCGACCGTAGTTGTACAAATCATCTGCTATTTCTGCTGACACCTCGCTCAAACAGCCCGCAGCTTTGGAACTGTTGGCAATTAAAGACGCTGTTTTGTAATAACTTTTTTCGAGGTAAGCTTCGATCGACAAACTGGTATCAAATCCATTTAGTCCCTGTTGAATTTCCCCCTCTGCTAAATCCATAATCACTTCTGAAAGCAATTTGACCACTGGCAGGTTGTCCAGATTTGCCAAATGCCAGGAAGATTGAGCAAACAGAAAATCTCCCGCCAATACCGCCACTCGATTGTTAAACCGACTGTGAACCGTCGGGACTCCCCGCCTCAGATCCGACTCGTCCACCACGTCGTCGTGGACTAGACTTGCCGTGTGGATCATTTCCGTAATTTCAGCAAGGCGACGGTGTTTTTCCGTGATTTCGCGATCGGGCATTGTCGCCTTGGCCATCAACAAGACTATTGCGGGTCTCACCCGTTTTCCCTTTGTGCCGAATAAGTATTCCGCAGCCGCGTACAAAATGGGATGACGGGCACCCACTAACTGTTTCAAGTTTTCTGTCAACAGTCGCAGGTCTTCTTCAACCGAGGAAAATAGGAGAGTGCTAGAGATCATGGATACGCCGACTCAAGCCGTAAAGTAACAAAATTTTACATATCATATCTTTATTTTAAGGTAATTCTCTCCAATAGGGAAGAAAAATCTTTGCGATCGAGATTGAGCGATCGTCTGCTATAAAAATACTAGACAAGTCTAGACATTTGCTTTTTACTTCATCGGGAGCATGGGAGCAGCTATCCCTCGGTAAGCTTTCACGGTTTAGCCAACCGTGATAAATTTATCGCTGCATTTAAATCCCTGTCCATCGAATGACCACAACTTTCACAGTTCAGGGTCCTTTCTTTTAGTGGCATATCTTGAATATGCCCACAACTTGAACAGGTTTTGCTTGATGGACACCAGCGATCGGCAACAATCACTTCACAGCCAAACTTTTTGGCCTTGTATTCTAACTGACGCTTGAATTCATGAAAACCACAATCAGCTATTACCTGAGCTAGTTTGTGGTTTTTCAGCATTCCACTGACGTTCAAATCTTCTACTACTATCGTTGCGTGGTTTTTGCCTAAGTAAGTAGTGATTTGATCTAGGGTGTTTTTTCTGAGGTTTGCTATTTTTGCATGGTGTTTCGCTAACCTAATTTTAGCTTTATATCTTTAGCTTTAGCTTTGTTTTGATGGACAGAAGCATTGCTTGACCTCAACACTGGATTTCTTTGTTTAATTCTGCCACGTCTTGTATGGGTTTGTCAATAGCATTTTTTAGGTTTTCTTTGATTTCCTTGGAGTAATTTCGCAGACCGTATAATCGACAAGAAAAACAGTGGATTATTGCCATTAAGTCTTCTACTAATTCGTGCTGGGGAGACAATGACTCTTGGTTGGCAACTATAATTTCACATCCGACTGATACGGCAAGTTCTTGAATAAATTCAAATGCGAATCTGCACATCCTATCTTTGTGTGCAATTACGATTATCGATATTTCACCTTTGAGCATTGACAGCATAATTGCTAGAAACTTTTTTCTTTTAAAGTTTAGCCCACCACCAATTTCTGATACCCAGTCATCAACGCTCAGCCCTCGACCCAAGCAGAAGGCTTCCATTGCAAGTACCTGATTTTTTAGCTCTGGCTTTTGCCCGCTGGATGAAATTCGACAGTAGACGATCGTCTTTCGCTTGGCTTCTATGGGCTTCAATCCGTTGACTATCAAGAGATCGTCTTCTGTGTAGAACCGATGACCCGACAGGGTGCGCTTGGCTGGTAGCTTCCCTGAAACATCCCAACGCTGGAGTGTTTTTACTGACAATCCAAGCTTTTTCGCGAATTCATGTGGTTTGAACAAAATGGTACACGTAGATTTGTCTATTAGTGTACCATTTTGTCTATTTATTTGCTACCTAGGTGCTAGCTCACCAGCCAGAAGTCATCCGACTCAAGGCAATGAGCAGCAAGCTGCCAAAGCGACTACCTTATTGTATCGAATTGTTAAGGAACTTGCGAAAAAATCTTTAAATGCCAGAAAACCTGTGTTATACTTACTGTTAAGGATTTAAACAATTCCATACATTAAGCTCAGCTAAACCAACAGGTAGCTTTAGAGTATCTGCAAGAGGTTGTTAGAGCCAACCTTGTTAACCCGATCGCCACCAAAGACTATGGAGAGCTTTTTTGCTTATGGGAGCAAAAAGTTTCCATTAACTAATGGTAGCGCATTGTATGTGTGCGGTAGCTCAAAGCAGCTAAAGTAGACCACTTTAGGCTGTTAAAGCATCAATAAAGCAGTAAATGATATTTGATAGGGAAAGGTTAACTTTCTCCTAACGCTTTATCTAAAAAAGCAGCCTTTAGAGTCAAGGCTTTGTTTTACGTGCTGACTTAATGTAGTAGGTTTTGAACCCGTCCTCCCCCTGTTTCACCTTCTCTTCCTCGACTGGTGGCTCTAATTATGATTTACCGCGATATTCCTCTAATTATTCCCATTCTGGCCACGGGCTATGTAATGACTATTTATCTGCTCCTGATCTTGGCCCAACGCAGCGCTAAAATAACTCGACTCAATGGGTGGCGCTTCCCAGAAGCTGAATCCCGAAGCAGCGTCCGCTAACTGAATAACTCAACAATTCTCAATACTCCATAATCACCCTGTCTCTGTTCTTACCCACGGAGGCAGGGTGATTATTGAGTATGATAGACAATCATCACTCAACAGCCACAATTACTCGGTATTTTTAGAGAACGATATGGTAAAAACAATTTCTAGCAAATACCTCTAAAAGTTGCTGAAAAAAACCAGGAGTTGATCAAAGTGAACGAACAATTAAAAACAGAAGCCAGCGGAAGAACAAATACAGAAGAAAAGTTGAGAATCTTAAACGAAACATTGGTCGAAAAAATTCAGCAACAAACTTTAGAATTAATCGGCGCTAAAAATCAACTGATAGCAGAAACAAAAGAACGCGCCACAGCAGAAGCCGAATTAAGGAATCTCAAAAAAGAACTCGAACAGCGAGTTCAAAAACGCACCGCTCAATTAGCAGCCAACAACGAAGAATTGCAGCAAAAAATTAGCGATCGCCAATTACTCGAAGAAAAATTACACTTTTCCGAAAACAAAGTCCGCGCGGTTTTTGAAGCGATGAGTGACATCGTACTCGTCCTCGATCGGCAAGGAAATATAGAAGTTTTACCCACAAATGTGGCTGCATTTATTGAGCCAGATTGCGATATCGTCAGTCTCACAATCGAACATTTTTTTGACGACGATAACCCCGATGATTGGTGGATGTTAATTCAGCAAGTTTTAGAAACTCAGCAAACACTTAATTTCGACTACAGCTTCACTGTTGGCGATCGCGAATTTTGGTTTTCCGCCTGTATTTCGGTGTTTTCAAAAGATGCCGTCATTTGGGTGGCTCGCAATATTAGCGATCGCAAACTAGCCGAGTCAGTATTATCCAAAAGCAATCAAGAACTAGCCAACACCCTTCAAGAGCTGAAGCGTACCCAACAAGAACTGATTCAATCCGAAAAAATGGCAGCCCTCGGACAACTAATTGCCGGAGTTGCTCACGAAATCAATTCTCCCCTAGGAGCCATTCGATCCTCAGCGCAGAACATCGCCGACTTCTGGGCCGAAAATCTCGCTTTGTTGCCAGAATTTTTCCAACAACTCTCCCTAGAACGTCTAGAAGATTTTTTTGCTCTCCTCCACAAGTCCAGCCAAGAACAAGACACATTATCTAGCAAAGAAAAACGTCAATTAAAAAAAACTATACAGCGTCAATTAGAAGCAGAAAAAATTGATAGTGCCGACAGCCTTGCCTGTACTTTATTGGATATCGGGATTGGCAATAACATAGAACCTTTTTTGTCTTTACTTAAAGACCCAGAAAACCACAATATATTACAAACTGCTTATCAATTTGCTACAGTCCAAAAAAGCACTAAAAATATCACTATTGCGATAGATAGGGCTGCTAAAATCGTCTTTGCTTTAAAAAGCTACGCTCGCTATGACCAATCGGGAACTAAGGTAATCACTAATATTACCGACGGCATAGAAACTGTATTAACCCTTTACCACTATCAAATCAAACACGGTGTCGAAATAATGAGAAACTATGATATACATCTACCTTCTGTGCTATGCTATCCTGATGAACTCAATCAAGTCTGGACAAATTTGCTTCACAATGCTTTACAAGCGATGGAGAACAAAGGAGTATTAAAAATTGATGTCAAGCACCAAAAAAATGCAGTATCAGTCAGCATTACCGACAGCGGCAAAGGCATTCCCCCAGAAATTATGCCGAGAATTTTCGAGCCATTCTTCACCACTAAACCTGCTGGAGAAGGTAGTGGCTTAGGATTGGATATAGTTCAGAAGATTATTGACAAACATCAAGGAAAACTACACGTAGAAAGCGTACCTGGTAAAACTACATTTACTGTATCTTTGCCCGTTCAAACCACCGATACTAATTAAGAATTAAAACATTTGCTCACCAGACCACAATTTACAATAAATTTAGAAAACTAAAAATTTATGCCCAAACCAGTAATATTGTGTGTTGACGATGAAATGGTTGTTTTAAACAGTTTAAAAATTCAACTAAAAAAAGAATTCCGCGATAATTATATCTATGAAATAGCCGAAAATGCCGATGAAGCTATGGAAATTATTGATGAAATAGGACAGGAAGAAGATATTGATATTTTGGTAATAGTATCTGACTGGTTAATGCCCGGTATTAAAGGAGATGAATTTTTGATCAACGTCCACAAAAAATATCCCAAGATTGTGAAAGTCATCCTGACCGGACAAGCCGACGAATTGGCAATAGAACGGGTAAAAAAGCAAGCAAACTTGCACCACTGTTTGTATAAGCCTTGGGATGGCAAAGAATTAATAGAAACAATAAAATCTGGTTTAGCAAAAATATGAACAACAAACCTGTGATTATTTGTGTTGATGACGAACCTATAATCCTTGAAAGTTTAAAAATAGAGTTAAAAAAAGCCCTCGGAGAAGAACATTTATTAGAAACTGCTGAAGGCGGCGAAGATGCTTTGGAGTTGGTGGAGGAACTGCTCGCAGAGGGCAGGGAAATTGTGGCGGTGATTTCTGATTATTTGATGCCTAATATCAAAGGGGACGAGTTGCTAAAACAAATCCACCGCATTTCACCGAAAACGATCAAAATCATGCTGACAGGGCAAGCAGACCTCGAAGCAGTAGCGAATACGATTAAACACGCTAAATTGTACCGCTACATAGCGAAACCTTGGCAACCAGAAGACTTGAAGTTGACCCTAAAAGAAGCGCTTAACAGCTACTTTATGGAGAAGCAATTGGCTGGACAAAATGCTCAGTTGCAAAAATTAAATCAAGAATTAGAAAATTTAGTAGAAGAACGGACTGCACAATTACGTTTGTCGGAAGAAAAATTTGCAAAAGCTTTTCGTTCTTCTCCTAACCCGATTACGATCACCAGACTCAAAGACGGCAGACACCTAGAAATAAATGAATCATTTTGCCAAACTATAGGTTATTCAGCATCCGAAATCATCGGTCGCACTGCCATTGATTTGAATATTTGGGCCAGTAAAGAAGCTCGCGCTAAACTATTTGTGATGTTCAATAAAAAACAAATTGTCCGTAACTATGAATTTGATTTTCGCACCAAAAATGGTGAAATTAAAACTGCTTTATTATCGGCAGAAATTATTGAAATAAATGGCGAATCCTGCGTGATTTCTGTCAGTCAGGATATTAGCGATCGCAAATTAGCAGAAGAAAAACTCCGCGCCTTAGCCACTTCTCTCGGAGCAGCCCAAAGACTAGCCCACGTAGGCAATTGGGAATGGGATTTATCAACCAACACAACTATTTGGTCAGAAGAATTATCCCGGATTTTTGGTTTAGATTCAACCCAGTCACCACCAACACTAGCTGAGTTTTCTCAATACGTTCATCCTGATGATCTAGAAAAGTGGCAAACAATGATGAATGCTGCTATTGCTACCGGGAAATCCTACACATTGGAATATAGAATTTTGCGGCCAGAGTCAACAATTGCTGCTGATAATTGTCCCTCTGAAACTAATGCAGGTAGCTTCATTCGCTATATCGAATCCAGAGGAGAACCAGTGGTCAACGACCAAGGGGAAGTGACAAAGATATTCACAACGTTGATGGATATTACTTCTCGTAAGTTGGCACAAATAGCACTGGTTGAAAGTGAGGAAAAATATCGCCACTTAGTCGAAACTTCTCAAGATATTATTTGGTCTTGCGATGCCGAAGGACATATTACTTTCGTTAACCAAGCGGTAAAACAGATTTACGGCTATGAACCGGAAGAAATGCTTGGCTGTTCTTTTAACGATTTTTTAGCAACTGCACAAGGAGAGCATACTTGGGAACTGGAGCAACGTTTGCTGACCGACAATTATGTGTTTCAATACGAAAGTATAGTTTTAGGAAAAGATGGCAATCTAATTGATGTAAATACAAAGGCGATCGCGCATTTAGACTCTGAAGGAAATATCATCGGTGCCACAGGTACTGCCAGTGATATTACGGAGCGAAAACGAGCGGAAATATTTTTACGGCAAGCAAAAGAAGAAGCGGACAGAGCCAACAAAGCCAAGAGTGAGTTTCTCTCGAATATGAGCCATGAATTGCGTACTCCTCTCAATGCAATTCTGGGTTTTAGTCAACTGCTATCTCGCGACGCAAGCTTAAGTTATGACCAACAGCAATACTTGGGTATCATCATCCGTAGTGCGGATCATTTGCTGATTTTGATTAATAATATTCTGCAAATGTCTAAAATTGAAGTGGGACTGGTGACGGTGAACAAAAGCACTTTTGACTTGCAAAGATTGCTGACAAATACAGAAGAAATGCTGAAAATGCAGGCACAAAAAAAGGGATTGCAGCTAATTTTTGACTGTGTTCCCAATTTGCCGAAGTATGTAGAAACTGATGAAAGTAAATTGCGCCAGGTTTTGATTAATATTATCGGTAATGCGCTTAAGTTTACCTCAGAGGGTGGTGTTACTTTACGGATTAAACATGAGATATTAAACAGCCAGAAGCAAACAAATTTACGGTCTATTGAAAATTGCAGTTTGCTATTTGAAGTAGAGGACACTGGAGCGGGAATTCTTCCTGAAGAGATGGACGGTTTGTTTAAACCTTTTGTACAAACAGAAAGTGGACGAAAAGCGCAAGAAGGAACTGGTTTGGGATTGCCAATTAGCAAACAGTTTGTGCATATAATGGGAGGGGAAATTAGTGTTGTTAGCACTGTTGGTGAGGGTAGCATTTTTAAGTTTGATATTAAAGTTTCTCTTCCCGATGCAGTGGGAATTCAGATAACTGAAACAGCCCGACGTGTTGTTGGTATTGAGCCTGGACAACCTGAATACCGAATTTTGGCTGTTGACGATCGCCTGGAAAGTCGTTTGTTGCTAATGAGAATGCTCTCATCGCTGGGTTTTGCTGTCCGTGAAGCTGAAAATGGCGTTCAGGCGATCGAGGTTTGGTCGAGTTGGGAACCTCATCTGATTTGGATGGATATGCGGATGCCGGTGATGGACGGTTACGAGGCTACGAAACGGATTAAAGCTCATTTGAAAGGTCAAGCAACGGTGATTATTGCTCTGACAGCAAGTGCTTTTGATGAGGAGCGATCGGTGATTTTGTCAGCAGGGTGTGATGATTTTGTCGCAAAGCCTTTTCGAGAGCAAGTGATTCTGGAAAAGATGGCAAAATATCTGGGAGTTCGCTATGTTTACGATCGCGAACCTTCGTCAAGTTCTCAAGGTAGTCAGTTTTCTTCTGATTTGGGTGCAGGTGAAATTGCTGGAAACATGAGAAGAGGCGATTTACCTTTTATAATCAGTGCTTCGTCGTTTACGGTGATGCCTACTGAATGGATTGATGAATTGTATGAGGCGGCTGAGGAAGTGGATAATGATTGGATTTTCCGGCTGATATTGATAATTCCTCCTATTCATGCTGATTTCGGCAGTGCGATCGCAGAATTGGTCAACAACTTTCGGTGCGATCGAATTATCGATTTAATTGAAGAGTTGAGAAATAATTAAAATATCGATTGACCGGACATAGGCTGTTACGCATTTAAAATGGTATTGTAGGGTGCGTCAGTTTTAAGGCGTTTCCCATGTATAGTCAGTGTTCTAGCTGATGCACCCTACGTGGATGGTTAGTGGTTTAAATGCTCCACAGCTTAGCATGGCAACGAGAAAAAAGTGCTATAATTTCAAGTTAATATGTTTTATTTCAGTAATTACAAAACAACAAAAGTTAACAATCTATGACTACAAATTATCCAGAAGAGAATAAAGGCAACATATTAATTGTTGACGACACTCCAGAAAATTTGCAAGTTTTATCAGCCACACTGTGCGATCGCGGATATAAAGTTCGAGGCGTAATTAACGGCAAAATGGCAATTAGAGCTGCGAAATCAGGTTCTCCCGATCTAATTTTACTCGATATCAGAATGCCGGAAATGAACGGCTATGAGGTCTGTACTCTACTCAAATCGGAACCGCAAACATCAGAAATTCCAGTTATTTTTATTAGCGCTTTAGATGAAGTTTTAGATAAAGTAAAAGCATTTCAAATTGGTGGGGTAGACTATATCACTAAACCATTCCAGGTAGAAGAAGTTTTAGCAAGAGTAGAACATCAACTGACAATCAAAAGACTAGAAAAAGAATTGATTGCTCGGAATATTGAACTCCAACAAGAAATAATAGAACGTAAAAAAGCAGAAGAAGTTGCGGCTGCTGCTTCTAAAGCAAAAAGTCAATTCGTCGCGAATATGAGCCACGAATTACGTACTCCATTGAACGCGATTCTGGGTTTTACACAAGTTATGAGCCGCGACTCTTCACTCAGCCACGAAAATATAGAAAACCTCAGAATTATCAACCGTAGCGGTCAACATTTGCTGGAATTAATTAATGATGTTTTAGATTTGTCGAAAATCGAAGCAGGGATAGTTGCCTTGGATGAAACTAGCTTTGACTTATATCAACTCCTAGATGCTTTGGAAGAGATGTTTCAAATCAAAGCGGAAACTAAGAATTTGCGACTAAAATTTTCTGTGCAATCCCAGGTGCCTCAATATATTAAAACCGATGAAAAAAAACTGCGTGTGTGCTTAATTAATCTTCTGGGAAATTCGCTAAAATTTACGGGAAATGGCGGCAAAATTTTGCTGTATGTAGGTCTGGAAAATGCTTCGCCACTGCCAGCAGAATCAGAAATTGCTTCTAACTCAACTTCGACTGAGGAATGTTTAATCTCCTTTGAAGTTCAAGATACTGGAGTTGGTATAGCAGTAGCAGAAATTGACACTTTATTTAATGCTTTTGTGCAAACAGAAGCTGGTAAAAAAGCTGCTGACGGTACGGGATTGGGTTTGACAATCACCAAAAAGTATGTGCAAATTATGGGTGGAAATATTGAGGTTAGTAGTATTGTAGGTGAGGGAACTACTTTTAAATTTCATATTAAAATATCTCCGGCTGCTCCATCTGCGGTAAGTATCACGAGATTGCAGCGGGTGCTGGGGCTAGAGGCGGAACAGCCAGTTTATCGGATTTTAGCAGTTGATGATAATACTGAAAATCGGCTGTTGATCATGAAAATGCTGCAACCAATTGGCTTTGAAGTCCGAGAAGCCGAAAACGGGCAAGAAGCAATTGAAATCTGGGAAAGTTGGCAGCCTAATTTAATCTGGATGGATACGCGAATGCCTGTAATGAATGGTTTTGAAGCGGTGAAGGAAATTAGAGCTAAGGAGAAAAATACTCGATCGCGTACTGTAGTTATTGCTCTGACAGCGAGCATCTTTGAGGAAAGAAAGGGCGAAATTATCGCAGCAGGCTGTGACGATTTTGTGCGTAAACCTTTTCTAGAACAAACCATTTTTGAAAAGATTGCTCACTATTTGGGGGTGCGATATATTTATCAAGAGTTGTCTATACCTTTTACGACGGGGGGGAGGCGTTACTTTATGAGCGAAAAACCAGATTCATTTTTCTTGCCACTGCTAGCAGAGATGCCGAAAAATTGGTTAGAGGAACTTGACGATGCGGCTAATGATGTTAATGAAGAGTTGGTGATTGAAGTTGTCGATCGCATTTGGGAAAGTCATCCAACTTTAGCGAATGCTTTAAAGGATTTGCTTGACGATTACCGACTTGACAGAATAGTGAATTTAACTCAATCGGTTTTAGAATAAGTGGAAAGTTCGACTGTATTCACAGAGTAGAGTGGTGTATCTAAAGTCTCAAATAGTTTGAGCCTTTACTAATTTTTTAAATATCTTTATATTAGCTTTACAAAATTGCTCAAAAAATGTAGCATATTTACTGATGACAAAGTTATATTTCAATTTGGGTGCAAAGTCAATAAATTGTTGTGACACCAAGCCAGAATTATTAGCCCAAATAGTCAAATTATGGCAAAAGATATTTGCGGATACTCGGATGTTTTTTTCAAGTCTCATCACCTCATAACACTTGTTTGTAGTGAGTCACAGCCGTGAGTCATAAAAATAAAACATTCGTTATTTTAATGGCAAATGACGATGAAGACACGCGCTTTTTCGTGCAGGAATCACTCCGAGAGATTCCTGTAGCAATTAGGATCGAATTTGTGGAAAATGGGGAGCAAGTGCTAGACTATTTATACTGTCGCGGTAAATTTGCCGGGGCGAGCCATTGGCATTTCCCCGACCTGATACTTTTAGATCTGAATATGCCTAGGCTTGATGGGCGAGAAGCACTAACTTTGATTAGATCTGACCCTGACTTGCAACAGGTACCAGTGGTGATACTTACCACATCGCAAAGCAGGGGTGATATTTTGCTTTGTTACCGCTTGGGTGCTAATTCTTTCATCTCAAAACCAGTCACTTTTGAGGGATTGGTTGAAGTAATGAAAACTTTGTGTCAGTATTGGTTTAAAGTTGTTTCGCTCCCGCATGAGGCTTTGTAAGTGTAGAAGGTCTAAATAGTTTTTGTCAACTCGCTCCAATTGCTATATTTGTGTTAACGTCTAACCACTTTTTAAAAGTTTTGTTGGTTGAGGATAACCTCGCAGATGCGACGCTGGTTGCAGACCTTTTAGGCTCATTCAGTGATGCTATGTTTGGTCTTCAAACTGTTAATTGTCTGGAGGAGGGGATAAAATGTCTGCAAGTAGCAGAGTTTGATGCGATACTATTAGGTTTGTCAGTGCAAGATTGTTTGGGTGAAGGCGATCCGATCGCAATTTTGAAAGCCCGATCGCCCACAGTGCCAATTCTGGTGCTCACGGATTTGAACGATCAACATACGGCACTGTCGGTGTTGCGAGCGGGCGCTCAAGATTGTTTGGTGAAGGGAAGATTTCACAGAACTCTGCTGGTGCGGGCAATTAACTATGCGATCGAACGCCAGCGCATAGAAGAACAATTGCGACAACAAGCCCAAAGAGAGCGGGTTTTGAGCAAAATGATCGAAAATATTCGATCGTCAATCGATGCTACAAGTATTCTCCAAAATACCGTTGCAGAAGTGCGCCAATTTCTGAAAACAGACCGCGTTTTAATTTATCGTTGTCAAACTCCTGACACAAAACTCAACCAGGAAGAGCAAAAATGCCAGATTGTGGCAGGTGACGGATTGCCAGAAGGTTATATTGAAAACCCAAATATTTGTTCTGCTTTGGCGGTGTCGTGTCTTTTTTTGGTGGAGTCTAAGTCGGTACAAGCAATATCAGATGTCAGTGTGGCCGAATTGACGGGCGGTGGCAAAGAGTTGCTGAAAAATTGTGAAATGGCGGCAGTTTTAAGCGTTCCGATCTGGCAATCTGGAGAGAAGAAAGCGACAAATACAACATCTTTTGACTCTATTTGGGAAGAGGAAAAAGATGAGTATTACCCCGAAGATTCGATGGCGCTGCTGGCTTTTAAGAAACCGCAGGTAGTGTTCAAAAGTGGTTCTGAGTCTGGTACTGAAAATCACAATTATTTGTGGGGAATGCTGACAGCATACAATTGCACAGGTGTGAGACAGTGGCAGCAGTGGGAAATAGAATTTTTAATAACTTTGGCAAATCAAGTGGCGATCGCGATCGAACAATCTCAACTTTACCGCAAGCTAGCAATAGCCAACCAAAAATTGCAGCAACTGGCAACTACAGACGGACTGACGGGGATTGCTAACCGTCGCCAGTTCGATCGCGTTTTGATGTTCGAGTGGCGCAGGTTAGGCAGAGAGGAATTGCCTCTGTCTTTGATCCTGTTTGACATCGACTTTTTTAAACCTTACAACGATTTTTATGGTCATCTTGCAGGCGACAACTGCTTGTATCAAGTTGCTAAGGCGATCGCCTCTGTTGTCAAGAGGGCAGGAGATTTGCCCGCCCGTTACGGCGGGGAAGAATTTGTGGTACTACTGCCCAATACTTCGGCTGAAGGGGCTGATGTTGTCGCGCGGAAAATTTGCGATCGGCTAAATGCCCTAAAACTCCCCCACGCGCGATCGGAAATCGAGTCCTACGTTACCCTCAGTTGTGGTGTTGCTACGACTATTCCTTCTCCTCATGAATCTCCCGACAGCCTAATTCACAGTGCTGATGGTGCTCTGTATCAAGCGAAAGCTGAAGGCAAAAATCGCATTTGTTACGCCAGCACTAGCTTTATTAATGTTACGCATAATCAGGACACGGCAGTGCCGTTTCCCTACAATTGATTAAATCGATTGGCGAATCGGTATTTCGATCGCAAATTCCGTACCAATTCCTAACTCGGAATTGCACTCCAATTTTCCTTGATGTTTTTCAACTATGATCTCGTAACTAATAGCCAATCCCAATCCAGTACCTTTTCCAACAGGTTTAGTCGTAAAAAATGGATCGAACAACCGCTGCTGCACTGATTTTGGAATGCCAGTACCGCTGTCTGCGATCGCAATTTTCACCCGATCGCCCTCCACAACTTCCGTCCGAATTGTAATTGTAGAAACAGGCGATAGACTATCTTCATCTTGAAAATTGTTAGCCTTTTCTTCCAAAGCATCTATTGCATTGCTCAACAAATTCATAAACACTTGATTCAATTGACCAGAGTAACATTCCACTTGTGGTAGATTACCGTATTTTTTAATGATCGAAATAGCACTATACTCCCCTTTTTTATTCAAACGATGACCCAAAATCATCAAAGTGCTGTCAATTCCTGCATGAATATTCACAGCTTTAAAAGCTGCTTCATCCAGGCGAGAGAAAGTACGCAAAGACTTGACAATTTCCTGAATTCTATCAGCTCCAACTGCCATTGAATCCAGCAGCTTTGGCAAGTCTGCTTGGATAAAATCCAAGTCGCATTCTTGAAGTTCTGCCTCAATTTCTGCTGTTGGTGTTGGGTAAGCTACCCGGTAAAGTTCAAGAATTCTTAACAAATCATTCGTGTAATCTTTGGCATAGATAATATTGCCAAATATAAAACTGACAGGATTATTAATTTCGTGGGCGACACCAGCCACTAATTGACCCAAAGAAGACATTTTTTCACTTTGAACGAGCTGTGCTTGGGTATTACCAAGGGTGTTAAAAGCCAATTCTAATTCCACTGCTTGTTCTCTGAGTCTAGATTCTGATTCTAGAGCTGCGACTTCTGTTGCTTTTCGCTCTGTCACATCAACCCCAATCCCCCAAAACTCCCAGCCGGGAACGGAAAATTCAGCGGAAATATTAGACCAAGCAACTGTTTTTACACTACCGTCAGCCGCGATCAATTCTACTTCTAAATTCCGAAAATTATGTTCGAGTTTGACAACTTCTTTAAACACTTTTTGTCGGTCTTTGACATCAGGTATTAGTAGTTGTATCGCTTGCTGGTTGGCGACCATTTCTGAGGTGCTGTAGCCCAAAACGTTTTCGCATTCTCGGTTCCAGACTATGATATTGCGATCGGCATCAACAGCGCTTAGCATTACTGGCATATTTTCCAGGATTAAGCGCAGCCTTGCTTCACTTTCTCTGAGAGCTTCTTCAACTCGCGCCCTCTCTGTGATGTCAACAGAAATAGCAATTAGTCCTGCAACTTCTGATTTTTCATCTAATATTGGTGTCCCGCGAGTTTCGTAAATGTGACCATTGAATTCAGCAGACCAAGTTTTTTCTTCGCCAGCCAAAACAAAGTTGATATTTTCGATGATTTGGGGGTAATCTTTGTACAATTCGTACACCGATAAGCCAACTATTTCTCCGGGCTTGAATCCTAAAGGTTCTAAGCCTTTGCCTTCGGATAGTGTAAATATTCCCCGGCGGTCAATGCAAAACAAAACTACTGGTGCATTGTTGACAACGGCACGCAAGCGTTTTTGAGTGATTTGCAGTGCTAATTCTGCTTGTTTGCGATCGGTAATATCGATCACAGCTCCGAATAATTTGATGACTTCCCCTTGCTGATTTTGCAAAATTTGCCCCCAACCAATTAGATATCTAATTTCTCCGTTGGAACGGTAAATGCGGTGGTAAATTTCGTAGGGTTGGCGATGGACGATCGCTTCGTCTATAGTTTGTTGAAAACGTTCTCTATCGTTGGGATGAATGTGCTCTATCAGTTCTGGATAACTTGGTGTTGGCAGGTTTAATTCTCGATCGAAAATTCTTTTTAATTCGTCCGACCAAGTAATTTCACCAGTAGTGAGGTCAAATTCCCAGTTACCGATATGAGCAACTTTTTGAGTTTCTTCTAGTTTTTGCTGGTATTCTGAGAGTTCATCAGTGGCTTTTTTGCGATCGTTAATATCCGTCGCAGTGCCTATAAAGCCTTGAAATTTACCGGATGCTGTCAATTTCGGAACTCCTATTTCCTCGATCCACCGATATTCGCCATCCGATCTTTTTAGCCGATATTCTCTCTTGAATTTCGCACGGAAATTCCCAGCCTTCGCATACATTTGTTCCCAGCAATCTAAATCTTCGGGGTGGATGTTTTGCCTCCAACCGTTGGCTGAAATTTCTGCTTCACTCAGCCCTGTAAATTCTGTCCACTGCGAATTAAAGTAATAACAATTGCTATCTGCATCTGCTATCCACAGCATTGCTGGTACTAGATCTGCCCAGTCGCGCCAGCAATTTTCGCTTTCACCTGAAAAAGTTGCGATTGGTGCTTGTTTGGGGAATTGAGCTTCCGTGGGAAAACCACTCATAAATTGATAATAGGTAAGTTTACAGTTACTGTTTTTATGGTTACGCTACGACGACATTTACTGTAGAAAATTATCACCTTTTTAGCACCAGTATATCAAGTCAAGCTCATATGTGTTAAATTTTGATGGACTGGAATTTCCACCAAGAACTCCGAACCCTTTCCCACCGTTGAAATACAGCTCAATTTTCCCCGATGTCGATCGACTATAATTGAATGAGAAATCGACAATCCCAAACCAGTTCCCTTGCCCACAGGTTTAGTAGTAAAAAATGGGTCAAACATCCTGAATGTCACCGACTCCTGTATTCCCCGCCCGTTGTCAGCAATAGACACGGCTACGAAGCCGCCAGCAGCCGGATAAGTCCGAATAGTGATGGTACTGGGATGCCGATCGCACTCCTCAATTTCCCGTTGCGTGTCCCGTTCTTCCAAAGCATCGATCGCATTAATCAAAATATTCATAAATACCTGATTCAACTGACCCGGAAAACATTCCACATTTGGCAGTTGCTGGTAATCTTTAATTACCTGAATCCCCGGACGGCTGCTGTGAGATTTCAGGCGATTTTGCAAAATCATTAAAGTGCTGTCAATTCCCTCATGAATATTGACAGACTTACCCGCAGATTCGTCTAAGCGGGAAAAGTTGCGTAGGGATTTCACAATTTCTACAATTCGATCAGTTCCTACTCGCATTGAATTGAACAGCTTCGGCAAATCTTCCGCCACATAATCCAGGTCAATTTCCTCGATTTTATCCAACACTCCCGCAGGCGGAATGGGGTAGTGATACTGATAAATTTTAATCAAAGCCAGCAGGTTTAAAGTATAATTACGAGCCGGAGCGAGATTGCCATGAATAAAGCTAATAGGATTATTAATTTCATGGGCTACACCAGCAACTAACTGCCCCAAACTAACCATCTTTTCATTCTGAACAAGCTGAGATTGAGTCATTCTGAGCTTGTTAATTGCTACTTCTAACTCTAGGGCTTTTGAGCGTTCTCGCGCTTCCGATTCCTGCAAAGCTAACTCTGTTTGTTTGCGATCGCTAATATCTTGGTGAGTACCATTCATCCGAAGTGGTTCACCCCATTCGTCATACTCAACCACTTTGCCCAATGCCATAATCCATTGCCAATTTCCTGATTTGTTGAGCATCCGAAACTCAACTTCATAAACACTTGTATTACCTTCAATATGTAATTTTAAAACAGCCATTACCGTCAATTTATCTTCAGGATGCAGCAGATTTCCCCAAGATTTAACTGTATTTTCAATTTCATTTTCTTCGTAGCCCAGCATGGCTTTCCACTGCGAGTCAAAATAAGTTTCACCTGTAGCTATATTCCAATCCCACAGCCCCAACGAGCTGCCAAAAAGTGCCAACTGCAATCGTTCTTGACTAAGTTTTAAGGCTGATTCTGTACGTTTTAGTTCTGTTAAGTCGGCAATTATTACCATCATTCCTATGGGTTGATTGTTGCTATCTTTAATACAGTCAGCTCGCAATTGAGTTTCTATAATTTCGCCATTTTTAGCTTTGAGTTGGATGTCACCACTCCATGACAAGCCTTTCCGCAGCACAATAAATAACTTTCTCAATTCTTGATATTTGGTATAAACTACTGCGGGGCCACCGCTATTATTTAGTTCCTCAACTGTATAGCCATAGCGCTGAATAAATGCTAGATTGTGATAAATTGAATAACCTTCCAAATTAGCGATGGCGATCGCATCACTAGCGCTATCTACAGCTTGAGTTACTTGCTGCAAAGTCAATTCTGCTTGTTTGCGATCGGTAATGTCAAACATCACTCCATCGATCCACAAAATTTGCCCTTCTAGATTGTAAGCCGGTCTGCCTCTTTCGGAAATCCACCGCGTTGCGCCGTCAGCACAAATAATCCGGTATTCTAAATAGTAGGGCTGTTTGGATACTATTGCTGCTTTGATTTTGCGATCGATCATTTCAGTGTCTGTAGCATGGATAATATCACTCAAACAAAAGCTGCTTTTGCACATAAACTCTGTAGCAGAATAGCCACTAATTGCCTCAATCTCATCGCTGATAAATTCCATTTTCCAATGCACATCGTACTGACAGCGGTAGATAGCAGCAGGGATATTTTCAACTAGGGAGCGAAATCTGGCTTCACTCGCAAGCATTGCCTCTTCTACACTTATTGTATAATTAAAAAAACTTTTACTAGATTCTAGTTGCTCTTTGGTTAAAATTTTGTCTGTATTTTTTTGCCCTTCTGCTTGCCATTTGTGGCGGACGATGGCGCATTGTAGAGTCCGTATCAGTAGCCGACTATCTAGCTGTCCTTTCACCAGATAATCTTGCGCGCCTGCTGCAATTAACTCGATGGCTAGTGCTTCATCATCGGCGGCGGTGAGAATGACGATGGGAATATTTATACCATAGTTTTGCAGGCTTAAAAAATTATCGAAGCGTTGGCTATTAGGAAGTGAAATGTCTAACAAAATCACATCAAAAACCTGACCAACTAAATTTTCTATAGCTTCCCTGAGTCTAAGAATATGGGTCAAATAAATTAATTTATTCAGTTTGCTTTCTAACAAAATATTTTGAATTAGTTCCGCATCTTCGGCACATTCTTCAACCAAAAGAAGGTTCAAATAAGGTGGCTTCAAAGTTGACTGAAAAACTGATGTCATTGGTTAAAGTTTAATAAAAAGATAATTTAGGTTTGGTTGATTTTTGGTAAGTCCTGTATGGGCATTGTGCATTAGGTATTGGGCATTGGGTATGGCGAATCGGCAATTGGTAACTAGGAGTTAGTAGCCGTCTCTCTCCCCCTCTCCCCCTCTCCCTCTCTTCCCCTCTTCCTTCTTCCTTCTTCCTTCTATCTTCAATCTTCAATCTTTCTCCTGTTTTGGCAACACCACTGTAAATATGCTACCTTTGCCGAGGTTGCTGCTAATGGCAATCTGACCGTTAAAAGGTTTTAGTAGTTCTATGCAAGTATAAAGTCCCAGGCCTGTTCCTGTCGGTTCGCCCTCTTTTTGTTCCTCGCCTTTAGGTGGTTTAGAGGTGTAAAAAGGATCAAATATTTTTGATAAATCTTCTGGTGCTATCCCGCATCCAGTATCGGAAATATCCATATATATTTTCGATTCGTCTTGTCGAGTAACAATAGTGAGTTCCCTAACTTTTTTATCCCACATAGCATCCATTGCATTATTGATTAAGTTATAAAAAACTTGGGAGATGTAGGAATAAATTAAGGGAATATTTGCGATATTTTCATCATAAAAGTATTTTTTCTTAATCTTATTTTTAAAATACAGATTACCTTCCAATAACTGAATTTCTCGTTGGACTAATTCGTTAATATTAACGTCCTGCAAATCTTGCTTTTGCTCTTTTCTACTTTTCACCATCAGAGTGTCCATAATCTGATTGACTTTTGTGATGGCTTGCAAAATATACTTGGTATAACTAAAAAATGAGTAGTCGTTAATTTTGGTCGCTTTTGTTTCTATCAGATCGACGCTAGTCTGCATAACTTGAAGTGGACTTTTCAGGTTGTGTACCATGCCCTGAGTCAATCGACCGATGATGGCTGTTTTTTCCTGGTCGATGAGTTGCTTACTTTTTTGTTCGACAAGTCTTTCCAGATTTTGGTTGAGGTGAGCAAGTTCTGCATTTTTTTCTTCTAGTTTTTTTTGTAGACTACGAATAGTCAAGTGAGTGTCAATTCTGCTCAATACTTCTTCGTGCTGGAATGGCTTGGTAATGTAGTCAACTGCTCCTGTCTGAAAGCCTTTTACTTTGTCAAGGGTATCAGAAAGGGCGCTCATAAATATGATGGGAATGTCTTGGGTGGCTTGGTCTGCTTTCAAGCGGCGACAAGTTTCAAACCCGTCAATTCCCGGCATCATGATGTCCAAAAGAATCAGGTCTGGATGGATGTATTCAATTTGCTCGATCGCACTTTCGCCGTCCTGAGCTACCAATACCTTAAACCCGTAGTTTTTCAACAACTCGAAAAGTACATCCAGATTTGTCTGGTTGTCATCGACAATTAGTATGATGCTTCTTTCGGAATTTTTATCGTTCATATTCAATGATTAAAAAATTAAGACAAATGTTGCTTTAAAAAAACTCGAATTTGCTTGAGTTGAAATCCCTTAGCAAGTTGTCGCACGTGGTGAGCGAAAGGCGCTAATTTCTGGTCAGAGTTTTCAAGTTTACTAATTTCCTCTAGAATAGCTTCAATATCGCCCATCGAAGACAATCTTAACAAAGTCAAGACTGACTCGCAGGCAGGAGAGACGATCGCAGAGTCAGCAGCAGCCAAGTCTGATCCTGTTTTTGGGGTTTGAGTTTTCCGTTTTTTGCCGGATGAGCTGTCTTCGTAAACCCATTCTAGTCCCAAATGTACGCGCAACGATTCTAAAAGCTGGTTAGTTTCAATGGGCTTAGTGAGAAAATCATTGCACCCTGCAAGTATGCTCTCTTGCCTCGTAGTATCGTAAACGCTAGCCGACAAAGCAAGGATAACTGTATCTTTTAATTCCGGCAAGTGTCGCAGTCGTCTGGTAGCTTCCCAACCGTCCATTACTGGCATCAGCAAGTCCATTAAAATTAGATTCGGTTGAAATTCCAATGCTTTGTGTAAGCAGTCTTCGCCGTCTATGGCTTGTACAATTTCAAAGCCCAAACGAGAGAGCATTTTATTCAGCATTGACCGATTTGCTTCGTTATCGTCTACTAACAGCACTTTGCGCTTGAGGCCGACAAAACCGATCAGCCGCTGTTTTTCTGGTGGAGGAGAGACTTCAAAAAACTGCGGGGCTGCTGGTAAGTCTATGTCTAACCAAAAAATGCTGCCTTTACCGGAGGTACTTTGGACGTGAATTTTGCCACCCATCATTTTAACTAATTTTTGACTGATGGAAAGTCCCAATCCGGTACCTTCGACAAAATTGTGACGATCGCCCACTTGGTGAAATGGCAAAAATATTTCTGCTAATTTGTGTTCTCCGATACCAATGCCGGTATCTTCGATTTGAAAGCGAATTTTAGGGGCTGGTGATTTTTCTAAATTTGGTGCTGTGATGTCCGGGAGGGCTTCTATTGTGCCACTGGGAGTTAAATTTTCAGCAAAATTCTCCACGTAACCGACTTTTAATGTCACTCCGCCGAGGTTGGTAAACTTCACGGCATTGCTGAGCAAATTAATCAAAATTTGTCGCAGCCTTTTTTCATCTGCAAAAACCCAGCTTGGTAGCGGAGATAGTTGCTCAAAATTAAAGGTAATTCCTTTTTGATCTGATCGCATTTGGAACAAGTTAACAATAGTTTTTAGAAATAGTGATAAATCCATCTCTGTCAGAGACAGTTCCATTTTATCAGCTTCAATTTTTGCTAAATCTAAAACGTCATTAATCAGCGTCAGTAAGTGGTTGCCACACTGTTGAGCATTATTCAGACTCTCCTGTTGTTCAGTGGTTAAATTGCGATCGGGTTTTAGCAGTTGAATATATCCTAAAATCCCGTTCAAAGGAGTCCGTAATTCGTGACTCATGTTAGCGAGAAAGTCACTTTTAGCGCTGTTAGCTGCTTCGGCAGATTCTTTGGCCAATTGTAGGGCGGCTTCTGCTTGTTTGCGATCGGCAATTTCTGTTTGGGCTTGTTGAAACAAAGTAGATTGTTGGATGGCGATCGCCAACTGCACGCCCAATTGTTGCAAACACTCTTCCTCAAATTTGTGCCAGAGACGGGGTTCAGTACAGTGATGGGCGATTAACAGCCCCCATAAATTCTCGCCTTGCAAAATCGGTACTACCAGACTAGCTTTTACCTTAAGGTCAGTTAATAAATCCAAGTAGCATTGAGCGATACCAGCGTTGTAAACATCATCTGTAGCTCGAATCCTACCATCTTTATACAGGGAAACATAGGCTTCGCCAAAACATGGATCGTAAATTTCCCTACCGGCGATTGCCATGCAATTGTCATCCACGGACTCCACAGCAATAAACCCGCTCCAATTAGGATTAAATTGGTAAATAACAGTCCTGTCTACTTGCAGAAACTGTCGCACTTCTTCGACAGCCTTGGTCAGAATTTCTTCGAGATTCAAAGAAGAGCGAATACGTTCCAGCATGGCTACTGCGAGGCGCTCCCGTTTTAATTGGTGACGTAAAGTTTCTTCGACTTTTTTGCGCTCGGTGATATCAGTAATTACGCCAACTGAACCGATAAAATTGCCAGTATCATCTTTAATGTTATCGGCTCGAACCAATGTGATTACTGCTTCACCATTTTTCGTTTTTAGTTCAATTTCATCGCTCCAAGACAAGCCACTGCTAATGGTTTTATAGATCTGTTTGTAAATTTGAGGTGGGACGTACATCGCCTTAGCCGCATTGGTAAGGTTGAGTTCTTCAACAGTGTAGCCGTACCGCTGAATGAAGGCTTGGTTGTGGTAAATAGAGCATCCTTTCAAGTCGGTAATTGCGATCGCATCGCTGGTACTTTCCACAGCCTGAGTAACTTTCAACAGCTCTAATTCTGCTTGTTTGCGATCGCTGATATCGGTCATTGAACCAACCATCCGCAGGGGATTTCCGGCTTTGTCCCACACTGCTTGAGCCCGTGCTAGCACCCACTTGTAGCTGCCATCTTTGCAAAGCAGGCGGTATTCACTGGCATAATTCGGGGTTTTGCGATCGAGGTAATCTTGGATAGCCAATTGCACCCGCGAAGCATCTTCAGGGTGAATTCGCTCAGTCCATACGGTGTTACTATTATCTATTTCACTGTCTGAATAACCGATAATTTCCTTCCAGCGAGCCGAACGAAAAACTTCCTTTGTTTTGAGGTTAAAATCCCAAATGCCGTCTTGATTTCCCTTCAAAACTAACTGCCAACGTTCTTCACTTTTTCTCAATTCTTCTTGTGCTTTTTTGCGCTGAATATGAGAACCCAACTGAGTCGCTACTGCCTTTACCAACTCTACTATACGACCCTCTAGAGTCGATGGATTGCGGTGGTAAAATACTAACACTGCTAGCACTTCTCCCTCAGCACGAATTGGTATTCCGAAACAAGCTTTCAAGCCACTTTTTGCGGCAATTTGCGATCGCGGGAAAACTGAAATTACGCAATTCGATATATCTTCTTTCCACTCCATTTGTTTAGTTAGCCAAACTCGCCCCGGCACTCCGACACCCCGTGCAAATACAAACTGATTGCTGGCGCGTCCAAAGGCTTCTAAATTATGGTCACTAGCGTACCAACTTTGGCTATGTTCCAACACACTGCCGTCAGCAGAAGGTATCCAAGCTTCAGCAAAATTCCAACCGATCACATTGCACAAAAAACGCAAAATATTGGCGATCGCGCTCTCGAAATCTGCCGACTGACTAATTGCTTGAGTTGCTGCTAGCAATAACTTGATTTCATCTTCTGTTTGCTTACTTTCAGTAATATCAGTTCCCGCACCAAGAATTTGTTTTAATTGACCTGATGCGGTTTTAATGAATACAGTATCTCGGCTCACAATCCAGCGCCAAGAACCATTCTTATGCTTCATTCTGTATTCAATTTCAAAGATATCGCCTTTGCCGCCAGTTTCTACTTGCTGTAAATAATCAGGCATTTTTAGTACATCTTCGGGGTGCATTAAAATTGAAACTATCTGCGTCCCCATTGCCTGAATTTCTTCTACTGTATAGCCTAGAATGTGAACAATAGAAGCATTAGCATAAATAATTTGGTGTTCTATCAAATCGTAAACATACAAAATATTAGGACTAGCCTCAGCAATTTTTTCGGCAAACCGCTCGCTTTCTCGCAGTGCTGCTTCTGTTTCTTTTCTTTCGGAAATATCGCGAACAACGCAAATAGTTTCCCCATCTGGAAGCATTGTCAGTGAGACATCTATAGGGACTTTTGATCCGTCGCGGCGGCATCCTAGCGCTTCGGTTCTGTAAAAACCTTTCTGTACTAAATCCGGTACAACTTCTTGCTCAAACCTTTGCAGTTCTGCGCCTTCATAGAATATTTTCCAACTTTTACCCAAAAGTTCTTCTAGAGAGTCGTAACCGTAGATTTTGAGTCTAGCTGCGTTGCAATAAATCACATCTCCGTCGGCATTGAGTATGGCGATACCTTCGGAAGCTTGGGCCATTGCTGTTGCTTGTCTGTGGAGTGCTGACTCGGAGCGTTTGCGATCGGTAATATTGCGGACGATAGCGATAATATCATCCTCCGTACAAAAAACAATTCTAGCTTCAAAATCGTACAATTCGTCATTGACAGACATTTGATATTCTACGATTTGAATATCACCATTTTCGATCGCTTGTTTATTTCCTGACAGTATTTTTTCGGCAAATGTAGGTGGCAAAATATCTGGTACTTTTTTGCCTAAAAATATATTTTCTGGGATGAAATTACGGAGGTCTTTAGCGGGTTTGAAGTCTACAATAGTGCCATCAGCTCGACATCGAAACATCATATCTGGTATGGCATTTAAAAGAGCGCGATTAGTGGCTTCACTTTTTCGCAATTCTGCTTCCGCTTGCTTGTTTAATGTGACATCGCGAGCAACTGCATAAATCAAACCTTCTTCAGTAAATGGCGATGCCGTCCATGACAGCCATTTGTAACTACCGTCTTGGCAAAGATAGCGGTTTTCTAAGTTGATAACGGGGTTGCCATCTTTGAGTGCTTCCAGTTCCGCTATGGTTATTTCTAAGTCTTCTGGATGCACAAATTCTATGAAAGGTTTCGCTAGAAGTTCGGCTGTGGAGTGGCCCAATACATTTGACCAAGCAGGATTTAAGCGTTTGAAATAGCCATCAAAACCCGCAATGCAAAGTAAATCTAGGGAAATACCAAAGAAGCGATCGCGCTCAAGCTGGGTTTGTTTTAATTCGGTAACATCCATCACCAAGCCGTCCCAAACTATGTCACCGTTGTCTTGCTTTTCTGGCTTTGACGCACCTTGTAGCCACTTCACTTTGTCCGGCATAATTTGTCGCCACTGGTGTTGCCAAGGTTCCAGGTTTATTGCTGATTTTCTGATCGATTGGCTAAAGCTTGAGATGTCATCTGGATGAATCGTTTCAAAAATTAATTCTGCATTATTTTCTATTTCTTTTGGTTCTAGTTCATAGATTTGCTTGCTACCATAAGAAACGTACCTGAAAGACTTTAATTCACTGGGAGAAAGACATAATTGATAAATCATTCCCGGTAAGTTTTCTGTCATTTTTTGCCACCGAGATTCACTTTGCTCCAAGGCTACTTGTTGGCGTTTGTACTCGGTGACATCTCGAATTGTACCGACTAATATTTTACTTCCATCTACTTTTTTAAGTCCCGTTTTTTTGATGGATATAATCCGCTCTTTCCCGGTGCTATCTATAAAATTCTCTTCGGCTTGCTCAGGAGTACCTGTCCTTAATATCTCTTCGTCTTTTTGTAAAAACAATGTTGCTTTTTCTTGGGGTAAAAAGTCATATCCCGACTTGCCTATCAGTTCTTTTTGTGATTTTCCCATCAACTCGCAAAAAGCATTGTTTAATATAATCCATCGGTGTCGCTCATCTTTGACAAAAATTGGGTCAGGATTCGCATTGATTGTGTGCTTTAAAAATTGTCTGGATGCTTTTAGCTGGACTTCGTAGCGGTGGCGATCGCTCACATCCAAGACTACTTTAATCATCCGGTCGATCGACCCATCCAGGCTACGGATGCAGCGCACCGAAACTCTAGTATAAACTACTCCCCCGTTTTTTCTTCGCCATCTTTTGTCTAAAACATAACCTTCGCTCGTACCTGCTAAAATTTTATTTAACTGGTCTGAACTCGCTTGCCTATCTTCAGGAAAAGTTAATTGATCACCATTCCCTTGCAATAGTTCTTCGCGCTCATATCCGAGCAAATTGCACAAAGCATCGTTGACTTCCAGCCATTGGCATCCTTCTGCTTCTGAGGGGGAAGTTGGTGCAGCCAGAATGGCGATTCCGACTAGGGAATTTTCGACTACCGATCGATATTTTGCTTCACTTGTTCGCAAGGCTTCTTGGTTGTTTTGCCGCTCCACTGCGTAACGGAGCGATCGCATTAACACTTGACTGTCGATGTTTATTTTGACTAAATAATCTTGAGCTCCTGTTTGGATGGACTGTAGGGCTAGTTCTTCATCATTGCGGGCCGTGAGTACCACGATCGGAGTATTTGTGCTGTATTCTTGAATTTTGACAATTGTACTTAAATCTTGGCTGTCTGGCAGCGAAAGATCTAGTAATATGACATCAAACTTTTCCTGGAGTAACAACTGCTGCGCTTTGCTGAGGCGATCTGCCTGACTGACAGATATCCTTTGGGGCAAGGATCTGGCAATGTTGGTTTCTAACAATAACTCTTCGATTAGCTCAGCTTCGGCCTCATTGTCTTCGACTAGGAGAACCTTAAAACTATTGTGCTCTGCGGCTAGGTTCAAAACTGATATCATAATACCCAGATTTTTATCGTAAAGCATTCTGACTAACTACTATAGCATATAAACAATTCCATATTGAAATATACAAATGGTTTCTATAGAATTTCTCAAGTAAATTAGGTACTTTTGGGGATTGGGGATTGGGGATTGGGGATTGGGGATTGGGGATTGGGGATTGGGGATCGAGTATAGTGTATTTTTCTTCCTTCTTCCTTCCCAGAAAAACCAAGAAAGTTTTTCTACTTATCTTGTATTTTCCTAAAAAAGTGATATTGTATAAATAGAAGCAATAGAAAGAGAGACCAATTTTAAGGATCGGCTAGCATGATACAGCTAATAACTTGCGACTATCAAGTCAAGAGTTATACCAATTTTTTATGAGGCTGCATAGAATCTGATCCCCCCTAGCCCCCCTTAATAAGGGGGGGACAAGATTCTTCTCAAAGTCCCCCTTCTTAAGGGGGATTTAGGGGGATCGAGATATGTGCAACTTCACATTAAATTGGTATTAGGGAGATCTTGATAAAAACTTTGCAACAAAACAACATTAAAATTTTTCCTGTCCTTTGAGAGAAAGCAATTTGGTTGCAAGCCCCGGATTTATCCGTGGGTGAATTCTTCAATCTAGAATCTAAAATCTAGAATCTAAAATCGATTGACCTAACTAAGCTAAACTTTAGAGGCAAAAGCGATGACAGAAAGATTAGCAATTCAACAAAAACAGATTCTAATTCCCAAAGACAAAGCCTTAGTATTGTGGTTTGATGAAGTCGGCATCGCTGACATCCCCTTAGTAGGTGGTAAAAATGCTTCTTTGGGGGAAATGATTCAACAGCTAACTCCCAAAGGAGTCAATGTTCCCAACGGATTTGCAACTACAGCCCACGCCTACCGCTGCTTCATTGAGTCGGCTGGTTTAGAAGCTAAATTACGTGAAATATTTGCCGATTTGGATGTGGAAGATGTTAACAACTTGCGACAAAAAGGTAAGCAAGCACGAACACTGATTCTGGATACCCCGTTTCCAGAAGATTTGCAAATGGCGATCGCAGAAGCTTACAGTCAATTGTGCGATCGCTACGGCGACAATACAGACGTAGCAGTGCGTTCCTCCGCCACCGCCGAAGACTTACCAGATGCGAGTTTCGCCGGACAACAAGAAACTTACCTCAACGTCCATGCTGGCAACGGCGTGATCCAATGCTGCCATAAATGCTTCGCATCCACATTCACCGACAGGGCGATTTCCTACCGCCAACTCCGAGGATTTGACCACTTTGAAGTCGCCTTATCAGTGGGTGTCCAGAAAATGGTGCGATCGGACCTAGCATCCTCCGGTGTTATGTTCAGCATCGACACCGAAACCGGCTTCAAAAATGCCGCCCTAATTACCGCCGCCTATGGATTAGGAGAAAACATCGTTCAAGGTGCAGTAAACCCAGACGAATACCTAGTTTTTAAACCTACATTAAAACAAGGTTTTCGCCCAATTCTAGACAAACGCCTCGGCACCAAAAAACTGAAAATGGTGTACGATATTGGCGGTTCCAAATATACCAAAAATGTCCCAGTAACAACAACAGAACAGGAAAAATTTGCCATTGATGATGACGAAATTCTGCAATTAGCACAGTGGGCAGTATTAATAGAAGAACACTATTCCCAAGTGCGTCAAACTCATACGCCGATGGACATTGAATGGGCAAAAGATGGTAATACAGGCGAATTATTTATTGTCCAAGCGCGACCAGAAACAGTCCAATCTCAAAAGTCAGCTACAGTTTTGCGGACTTACAAATTGCAAGGTTCTAGCACAATTTTGGTGAAGGGACGTGCAGTTGGGGAAGCCATCGGACAAGGCAAAGCCCGCGTCATTTTAGATGCTAACGGAATTGCTGAATTTGAAGCAGGGGAAGTTTTAGTCACCAATAAAACAGACCCCGATTGGGAACCGATCATGAAAAAAGCCAGTGCGATTGTCACCAATTCTGGCGGCCGTACTTGCCACGCAGCCATCATTGCGCGGGAAATGGGAATTCCGGCAATTGTCGGTACTGGCGATGCTACAAAAGTCTTGAAAAATGGTCAAGAAATCACGATTTGTTGTGCAGAAGGAGAGGAAGGCAAAGTTTATTCCGGTTTGGTACCGTTTGAAGTGCAAGAAAGTGCGATCGATAATTTACCCCGCACTCGCACTCAAATCTTAATGAATGTTGGAAATCCCGAAGAAGCCTTTGGTTTATCCGCAATTCCTTGCGACGGAGTGGGATTGGCGCGACTGGAATTCATCATTGCCAATCATATTAAAGCACACCCATTAGCACTGATTCACTTTGACGAATTGACCGACGCATCCGTCAAACGCCAAATTGCCAAACTCACAGCACTTTACAAACACAAACCCGATTTCTTTACCGACAAATTAGCCCACGGAATTGCCACAATTGCTGCGGCATTTTATCCCAACCCAGTCATCGTGCGAATGAGCGATTTCAAGAGCAACGAATATGCTAATCTGTTGGGAGGAAGGCAATTTGAACCGAAGGAAGAAAACCCGATGATTGGGTGGCGCGGCGCATCTCGCTATTATGACCCGAATTACCGCGAAGCTTACGCTTTGGAATGCAAGGCATTGAAGCGCGTTCGTGACGAAATGGGCTTGACAAATGTGATTCCGATGATTCCATTTTGTCGCACGCCGGATGAGGGGCGAAAAGTGTTAGCGGAGATGGCGAAACACGGTTTAGTCAAGGGCGAAAATGGCTTGCAAGTATATGTGATGTGTGAATTGCCTAGTAATGTCATATTTGCTGATGAATTTGCCCAAGTTTTTGATGGATTCTCGATCGGCTCAAACGATCTAACTCAGCTAACATTAGGATTAGATCGGGATTCTGGTTTAGTCGCACACATTTTTGATGAACGGAATGAGGCTGTAAAACGACTGGTGGAAATTGCGATTAAAGCCGCGAAAAAATACGATCGCAAGATTGGTATTTGCGGTCAAGCGCCTAGTGATTATCCCGAATTTGCTCGGTTCTTGGTTGAGTTAGGAATTGATTCGATTAGTTTAAACCCTGATTCTGTTTTGAAGACTTTGTTGGATGTTGCGAAGGTGGAGGCTTCGACTTCAATGATGGATTTGGTGATGAATGTAGCGGAAGTTTAATATCAATTCTGGTTGCACTGTCAGTGATTGTTAACTGTTGACTGTTTCAACAATACCGACGCAACCGGAAACTATCTGATAGTCTCGCCGTAGGTTGGGTTGAGGAACGAAACCCAACAGCTAAAAATATTGTGATTGTTCAATAAGGTTCAGTTAGTGTTAAAAAACGATCGCGCGTAGGTTGACTTAAGGAACGAAACCCAACACAATCGCCACAATTCTCCTTAACTGAACCGTATTGTGCCATTGTTGGGTTTCACTCCGTTCTACCCAACCTACATTTATTTTTATTTTCCCATAATGACAGAAGAGGGTTGATAGGGTTTTGTAGGGGCGGTGCCCCGTGCCCGCCCAGATACCTATTTCCTTCTTCCTTCTTCCTTCTTCCTTCTTCCTTCTTCTTCAAAATCGCTGTTTTGTACCGAGTACAAATTTGATTTCACCTGCATCGCTAACACCCACATCGAAGCGAATTAATCCAAAGCGCGATCGCACTCGAACACCCACACCCGCACCAACCCCAGTCCCCGGTTTATCCCTCACCACCGCCGGTTTTCCTAATACGCTATTTCCCGTTCCTAAATCCGACGCAAAATCGACAAATAGAACCCCACCCACATCTCTACCAACGGGAAACCGATACTCACTCGAAGCTAGGAAATAACTCCGCCCACTCCCAATATCTCCACTGTCATAACCCCGCACAGAATTGCGCCCGCCGAGACGAAAAGCTTCTGTTGGTGGCAAATCTCCAATTACCGTCCCCCCTTGCAAATTAATCGCTAACATTTCTGGCAAAGTTTCGGAATTGCCACCGCCGAGTAAATTCATCGGTATATATTGTATGTAATTGGCTAATAGTTTATTGCTCAAAATATTGCCTTGCCCTAAAGGTATTGATTGTTCGCTGCTGAGACTAAGAATCGAACCGCTACTGGGGTTGAAGGGATTGTTGCGCCGATCGAGGATTGCACCAAAAGAAACAGTGTATAACTCATCCACACCAGAACCACTGAATGTGAGAGGATTTCCCAATTCGTCACGGCGGGCGATATTCAAATTGCGATCGCGCGTACTAATATTTGTATAATTCAGCCCCAAAGTTCCTCGCCAATCACCCAAAGGCCTCGTAACTGCCAGATTTGCCCCCATCCGAATTTCCCGAACCCGATCGCCATTAGCCAAATCTATATCATCATTAAAAATGTCGGAAGTTCGGCGATCGCGAAAAGTTCTCACACTATATCCCAAACGGTCTGTGGCTGCAACATAAGGGCTAACAAACTGAACATTATACTCGACATCTCGCAGACTAGGCTGAACTTCCACCGACACCCGCTGTCCATTTGTCCCCAAAGTGCGATCGGTATAAGACAAAGGAATCGCCAGCCCAATATCATCACTCAGACTCGCACTTACCCCAAAAGACCGAGCCGATCGCTCTTCGACATTGTATATAACATTAATATCCGTGCCAACTTCCTCAGTAGAAACCGTCACCTTGTCAAACAATCCCAATTGCTGCAACTGCTGCAAATCCGATCGCACTACATCCTGACTATAATTATCTCCCGCCTTCAGTTTGAGCTCGCCGCGAATAAAATCCTCCGAAATTCTGCCCTCAATCGGTTTCCCTTTCTTGTCAACCGCTTCGCCCCTAGAATTCACAAACCGAATCTTCACCTCAGCAACGTAAATACCAGCAACATCTCTAGCTTGACTAACTTGTAAAGTACCATCTAGCTGACTGGCGTTACGGTTCACCGATTCCGGGGTTTCGCCCACCACAATTGAGTCTGCGGGAGTTTTTAGCAGAAATCCAAAATCTTTACTTTCTCGTGTTGGCATGGCATCTCGCCTGTCGTCAACCTCTGGTGTCTCAGTTGCAGCCCTTGCCACTAATTCGCCCCCAGCCACTGACACCACAGTCAAAATTGCGATCGCAGAAATATTGACAATACGCATAACAATCTATGTTTAGTACAACGGCATATTAACTAAAATAAACCCGGTATTTTGGGGAATACCGGATTTTGGCAATTATGTAATTTTGGAAAATGCGATCGAATTGGGCGATCGTAAATTTATATCATCTAAAGAACTTGACGAGACACTCGTTTTTCAAAATGAGCCTGAGTTTGCTGCAAAAGTAGTTCGCGACTATCCTTAGCCTGCGTAATCGTAGGGAGCAAGTTGCGAGCCTGTAGAGTCATGTGAAGCTGTAGGTGAGCTACATACTCACTTACATCTTCGCGCAGCGAACAAGCGGGGTATCGTTTTAAATTAGAGTTCAAAGTGTTCTCCTGCTTTGTATTTGCAGCATTTTCAATAATTATAGACACTATCACGGTATCTTTCTAATTCTCAACTCCGTAATGAAGTTTAACCTTTGCAGCCTTGAATAGTTACAATTGTTTACAAAATCACGGATTGGGCATCGGGCATCTTCCCATCTCCCCATCTCCCCATCTCCCATCTCTCCCATCTCTCCCCCTCTCCTTTCTACAGAAATTATGAACAAGCACACCATAAGTACATTTGTCAACAACAGCAGCCAAAAAGCCACCTACCTTGACATCGGAACCGGGCAACCCTTATTGTTGCTGCACGGTTTCTTTGGAGAAAAGACTTGCTGGCTCCCCCTGATCGAATTGTTACAATCTCAATTTCGCTGCATCAGTTTAGATATGTTAGGTTTTGGAGAATCCAGCAAACCAAAAATCGAATACAATGTAGCCTTAGAAGTTGCCTTTGTCCGACAAGTTGTAGAACAGCTCAATATTGATCCCTGCTGCATCATCGGACATTCTTTTGGTGGTTGGGTAGCATCTGCCTATGCCCTCAAATACACCAACTCCGTCAGCAGTTTAGTTTTAGCAGCACCAGCCGGAATTCGAGACGACAGTTTTTGCGGTCAATACGATGCTTTACGGCCACTCCTATGGCAAACGCCCATCGTTGATTTTGCCTTGCAACTAGCAAAACCATTTGCTAATTTAGCCGGGAAAACTAACCAATTACAGCAAATCTTGGGTTGGCGACGAGAATTAACTACCCAACCAGTCGCCCGATCTTTTTTAATGAGTCGGATGCGCCCAGAAGACGCAATTGATACCGTTGAAAAAGACATTCACAAATTGCAAATTCCCACATTAGTCATCACCGGAGATCAAGACGAAACCATTCCTCTCTGGCATTCTCGAACCTATGCTAATCAAATACCAAAAGCAAAGTTAGCAATTATTCCCAATGCAACTCATGCCTTGCCCCAAACTCAAGCTGAAATCATGGCAAATCTAATTTGCCAATTTTTCCGGGAATTCAACTAGATTTTGCGTGTAATCATAGATTATACTACCGAATCCAAAAATGTTACAGATTATACTACTTCAATAGTTGGATAGCGACTATATTTTTAACAGTATAGTCAAGAGCATTTTTTATGGTGACAATATCTTCTAGCACGACTTACAGACATTCAGTTGAGTCACGGGTATCACCTATCATGGAACTCAACAACTACTTCAATATTGAAGAAATTATGACAGCTCGAAAAATTAGCGCCGCTATAATTAACCTCAGTGGCAGGCAGCGAATGCTTTCCCAAAAAACCGCATTTTTTGCCATGAGGTTAGTTTGCTCTCCAGAAACAGCAGAAAGAGAACAACTGCGGGCAGATTTGTTAGGCGCAATTGATCTTATGGAAAAATCCCACAGCAGCTTAATCAACACTGACAGCAGCATCAACTTATTAAATCCCCCTTCACCCGCTGTCAAAGCAATGTATTTTGAAGCGCCGCTTTATCTAGACAAACAAGTATGCGAATATATCGATCGCATTAAAGCATTAGTCCAAGTTCCCGATGCCGAACTCAACCCGAACAATCCCCACCTGTTGTACATTGTAGCAGCAGCTTCCGGTGAATTGCTAAAAGCTTTTGATGCAGTGGTTAGTCAATATCAATATGAGAGCGAAATCGAACAATTTGGAATAGATCTCAAACAAGTTGAACTTTATCAAGAAAGTTGCGCTGCTACGGCCGCATCCATAGCTAAAGCATCAGAACTAGATCGCACACTTTGCGAACTAAAAGAAGCCCAAGTTCAACTACTCCACAGCGAAAAAATGTCTTCCCTGGGAGAATTGATGGCTAGTATAGTCCATGAAATCAATAATCCAGTCAGCTTTATTTACGGCAACTTAAGCCATGTTGAAATTTATACTCAAGATTTACTGCATCTACTGCGTCTCTATCAAGAAAATTATCCCAATCCCTCTGAGGAGATTCAAGATCAGATTGAAGAAATGGAGCTAGATTTTTTACTTGAAGACTTGCCAAAAGTTCTGTCTTCAATGCAAATGGGTTCCGATCGAATTCGCGAAATTGTCAAATCAATGCAAAACTTTTCGCGATCGGATAGTAGTAACATGGCGCTGTTCGATTTGAATGATAGCATTGATAGCACGGTCTTAATTTTACGAAACCGCCTCAATTCTCAAAAAAATCGCCGTCAGATTGAAATAGTTAAAGATTACGAAAAACTACCTCTTGTAGAATGTTATACTGGGCAACTAAATCAAGTATTCATGAATTTGATTAGCAATGCGATCGATGCCTTGGAAGACAAAGCAGAAGAGCACCCAGATACATCATTAAAAATTTATATCCGCACTGAGCTAGCAGAAAACGATCGAGTGAGAGTGCGGATTTGTGACACTGGATCTGGGATCAGTTCAGAGGTAAAAGAACGAATGTTCGATCAGTTTTTCACAACCAAAAAAATCGGCAAAGGTACTGGTCTAGGATTGTTTATTGTCTACAAAATTTTAGTAGAAAACCACAGAGGAATTCTACAGTGCGAGTCAGAACCGGGAAAGGGAACCGAGTTTATCATTGAATTGCCAGTCCAACAAGCTCAATCTGTCCCAGAATTGGATGACAGTTTCAGTCCTACTCCCATTTGAGTTTAAAAGTTGGTAACATTTTTCCTGAATTCTTTGAGAGACGGCTGTTGCTAAGGTGCATCAACTTGTAAAATATCTATCAAAAAATCTACATTTATCAGCGTTCATCTACCTATATCAATAGCTAAAATTAACTAATAAACCTAGGAAAAATGAAAATTACCCAATCCATCCATGCCGCCATACTCGTTTCTAATCTCGAAAAGTCCGAACATTTTTATAGCCATGTATTAGAACTATCAAAAATAGATAGAATATTAAAGTTTCCAGGCATTTGGTATCAAGTGGGCAACTTCCAGATACACCTAATCTTAGCTGCAACAATTATCCCGGATGCCGTAGACCATGATAAATTAGGACGTAACCGACATCTAGCATTTTCTGTTGATAACTTAGAGATAGCGAAACAAAAATTAATTGCCCATAATTGCCAGGTCCAAATGAGTGCATCAGGTCGATCGGCTTTATTCACCCAAGATCCCGATGGTAACATCATCGAACTCAGCGAATAAAAGATGAAAATCATCGCCTACTCCTACAGCGAACCTCTGCTAGAAGCACCACCTGCACCAGGATTTTGGGGTCAAGAAGTCGATCGCACCTATCAAGACTTAGGAGGACGACAACAACTGCAACAACTCCTCAAAGACTGCCAAACAGAACCAGTCAAATACCTGTTAATTCAGCGTTTTGAACAACTAGGCGACACACTACAGGAAGTGTGCGCGCACTTAGCCCAACTCGAAACCCTCGGCATCGAAATAATTGTCACAGACGAAAAACCCACAGAAAACAGAGCAAACTTACTCAAACTTCTAGCAGAAATCCAGCGCAGCCAACACAGCCGCAGCATTCGCAAAGGACACGCCCGCAACCGGATCAAATCCCGTCTCCCACCAGGTAAAGCTCCCTACGGCTATCGGCGCGGCAAAGAGCGCTACGTGATCGATAAAACCACCGCCCCCACCGTCAAAGACTTTTTTGAACACTTTCTGATCTACGGTTCCTTGCGGGGTTCCGTGCGCTACTTAGCCAAGAAATACCACAAAAAAATCTCTGTTAGTACCGGCCGCCGCTGGCTGACAAATCCCGCTTACCGAGGCGATTTAGAATATCAAAACGGTCAAGTAATTTCTAATACCCACATCCCGATTATTTCCAGAGAAGAAGCAGCCCAAATAGACAGGTTGCTGCGCCGCAACCGCCGCCTGCCTCCCCGCACCGCCAGCGCCCCCCGTTCCCTTGCAGGTTTAGCAATTTGTGCCGAATGTCGATCGCCCATGACAGTCGCAAAAGTTACCGCCTACCGCAAGGAAAGAGAATACCTTTATTTGCGACCAATTAACTGTCCCAAACAGCCCAAATGCAGTGGCCTTTCCTACGACGAAGTATTGCAATTAACCATAGCAGGAATTTGTCAGAATTTGCCCGATGCCGTTGCTGGCTTGAAAATGCCGGATATGAATGGAATTAAAGTCGGCATCGGAAAGGCGATCGAATTTAAAGAACAAATCATCAATCAACTACCAGCCCTGATTGAAAATGGCATTTTAGACACAGAAACTGCCGAATTGAGAGTCTACAAAATCCGCACAGAAATGGCCCAATTGCAAAGTAAACTCGCACAATTACCACCAGTGAATCTGCGAGAAACAGCTCAAACTGTTTCTCTTCCCCAATTTTGGCTAGATTTATCAGAATCGGAACGCAGATTTTACTTTCGAGAATTTATTGATCGGATTGAGATAGTACGGGACAATGCAACTTTTAAACTGCAAATAATCTTCATTTTTTAACTGTCGGTATCCCCGTAGGGAAACGGCACTGCCGTGTCCGCATTCCTGCCATCTCCGCATTCCCTACAAGCTTTTTTTAGCCTTGAGCCAATAGGTGATCATCTCTCCTTTACCTTTAACCACGATCGCGCCTCTTTCCTCAAAGACATATCGATCTTTTAATTCCTCATAAATAGCAGTAGTAACTTGAATATACCCTGGCAATCCTTGAGATTCCATCCGAGAAGCAACATTAACAGTATCTCCCCACAAGTCATAGGTAAATTTTTTAGTGCCAATTACGCCAGCAACTACTGGCCCCGTATGAATGCCAATCCGAATTTGAAAAGGTTCGCCCGTGTCAGTTTCAAAATGTGCGATCGCTTCAAGCATATCTAACGCCATATTTGCGATCGCCTCTACATGATCTGCCCTCGGCAGTGGCAACCCCCCTGCTACCATATAAGCATCCCCATTCGTTTTGATTTTCTCCAAACCGTGTTTTTCAGTTAGTTGGTCAAATGTTGAAAAAATCTGGTTGAGAAAATTTACCAATTCCAGAGGTGAAATTCTAGCAGCAAGAGAAGTAAAATCAACAATATCAGCAAACAAAACTGTTGCTGAGTCAAACCTCTCCGCAGCAGAACCCTGGCCTTTTTTCAAATTTTCAACAATCGCTGCTGGTAAAATATTTAACAATAGATGATCAGATTTTTCTTGAGCAAGGCGTAAAGCTAGCTCAACCCCCTGCCGCTCTTTAATTTCATTTTGCAAACGTTCGACAAGTTCTTCTAATTGCTTGGTTTGCTCTTGAAGTAACTTTTGTTGACTTTGAATTGTTAACTGATTGGCTACTCGTGCCAATACTTCTTTATCTTGAAAAGGTTTCGTAATATAGTCAACTGCTCCCACATCAAAGGCTTTCACCTTATCTAAAACGTCATCTAATGCGCTTAAGAAAATCACTGGAATTGAACAGGTTTTTGGTGAAGCTTTCAACTTTGCACATACCTCATATCCATTCATTTCTGGCATCATTACGTCCAACAGAATTAGAGTCGGCGGAAACTCCTGCACAGTAGCGATCGCCCTTTGCCCGTTCAGCGCTTTACGAACCTGATACCCTTGTTCAGTGAGGATTGTAGATAAAAGCCGCACGTTATCTGGTTTATCATCAACTACTAGAATGCTGGCTTGGATTTTAGGATATTGATTGCTGTCCATGCGATCGCTCACACTATTTATTTTAACTAAGATATATTAAATCTGACGCGCCACCACTCCCGATTTAGCTAGATCTATAATATCGTCAAATAGGAAATTATGCACTAAAGCAGTTAAAACTTGTGCGGCGGGCGCAAATTCTCTAGGCATTTCCTCAATTAACCGGATAATTTTATCATCGGAACATTCATGAGCAGCATCAGATATCTTCTCCATCCACTCAGCAGGCATTTGCCCAAGTTGTGATTCTACAGATTGATGGCTGACAACTTCGCTAATTTCGCTTTCATTTTCTAGTTTGGCTTCAACAGGTTCCTCGTAAATATACTGGATTCCTAAAAGTTCTTCCATTTTCGCAAATAAGATATTTGCCTCGAAAGGTTTACGAATGAAATCATCACAACCTGCTGCTAAAATAGTTTTTCGTTCCTCTTCAAAAACGCTAGCAGTAAGCGCAACGATCGCGGTTTGTTTTCCCAGAGGATGAGCTTTAATTTGTCTTGTGGCTTCATAGCCATTCATGACAGGCATCTGCATATCCATCCAGATCAGGTGCGGTTGCCAATCCTCCCAGATAGCAATAGCTTCCTGACCATTTCTAGCTTCTCGAACGAGGATGCCTAGTGGTGACAATAATCTGGCTATGACTAGACAGTTATCGGCGCGATCGTCAACCACCAAAATCCGGTATTCTGGTTGATTAGGTGCTAAACTAATTACTTTTTTTTGCAGCTTAACCATTTTAACATCGATAGGATCGGCAAGTCTGATTTCAATATCAAATGTAAACTGACTTCCCAAGCCTGGTATACTATTGATAGTAATCTTTCCTCCCATCATTTGTACAAATTTGAGGCTAATTGGTAAACCTAATCCAGTCCCCTGTTGAGATTTTTGACCTGTTTTTGTTTGCTCGAAGGGTTCAAATAACTTATTCATCTCTTCTGCGGCAATGCCAGATCCCGTATCTTCAATTTCAAACTGAAGGCGTAAAAATTCCTGGCGAATAGAATTCGTGTTTACAGAATCAAAGTCCGCCTGCGCGGACTGATTAGAACCAGTTTCTTCTACCTTATTTTTCACTCGTAAAGTGACGCTACCCGTCTCTGTAAATTTGATGGCATTTCCCACAAGATTAATCAAGATTTGGCGCAATTTACCCTCATCTCCATTAACAAAGTGTGGTACGCCGTCAACCACTTCAAAATTTAGCTGCAATTTCTTAGATTCAGCTTTCAATCGAAACATCTCTTCTAAGGTTTCTAGCAGGTGCATTAAATTAAAACTGCTTTCATTAAGCTGACTTCTCCCCGCTTCAATTTTGGACATTTCCAAAATGTCATTAATTAGCGAAAGCAAGTGTTCGCCAGCACGATTAATAATTTGTAGGTGCTCTTGGTGTTGATTGTTTAAGGAGGAATCGCGTACCATCACCTGACTAAATCCCAGAATGGCATTCAGGGGAGTCCGCAATTCGTGGCTCATAGAAGAAAGGAATTCGCTCTTGGCGCGGTTAGCTCTATCAGCAGTTACGACAGCTTTTTGTAATGCTATTTCTGCCAATTTGCGATCGGCAATTTCAGTTTTGGCTTGTTCAAAAAGGATGGATTGCTGGATGGCAATTTCTAGCTGTACAGAAATTTGCTTGAGAGATTCTATCTCAGAAGAGTTCCAATTTTTTTGACTGCGGCAGTGATGAGCAATGAGTAGTCCCCATAAATTGTTACCTTGTAAAATGGGAACCACGAGGTTAGCTTTAATTTCAAACTGGCTCAGTAAATTAACGTGGCACTCTGAAAGACCTGCCGTGTAAATATTATCGATCGCGCGAATGTGTCCCTGCTCGTAAACAGAGACACAGCCTTCCCGAAAACAAGGGTCATTAATATCAATTCCCAAAATCGGCATTGTACCGACTGCTACAGACTCGACGGCTATAAATCCACTCCAATCTGGGTTAAAACGGTAAATAACTGTTCTATCAGTTGCCAAAAACTGGCGCACTTCTTCAACAGCCATTGTCATCACTTCTTCTAGGTTAAGAGAGGAACGAATCCGCTCTTGAATAGCATCCACGAGCCGCTCCCTTTTTAATTGTTGCTGCAAGGCTATTTCCGCGTCTTTTCGAGCCGTAATATCTACCCCATAACCAACGCATTCCACAGGTATGCCAGCAGCATCTTTGACCAACTTAATCTCATCGTATATCCAGCGATAACTACCGTCTTTGTGCCGTTCACGATATTCGTAGGAAATGGATTCTTTTTCCAATATTAGATCGAATGAAGTAGCAACAACCTCTCGATCTTCTGGGTGAATGATGCTATGCCAATCAAGGGAACCATTAACAAATTCTCGCGCTTCGTAGCCCATCATTGAAATAATGTTCTCGCTGACAAATGTCACGTCATAATTTCCGCCTAATTTGCAGCTAAAAATAACCACCGGAGTGGCTGCTAGCAAATATTGCAGGCGTTCGGTAACGGATCGCAATTTTAACTCGGCTTGCTTGCGATCGCGAATTTCCGTTTCTAAGTATTTGTTAGTTTCTCTCAACTGTGCGGTGCGCTCTTGCACTTTAATTTCTAAGTCATCATAAGCACAGCGCAAAGCTAGTTCTGCATTTTCACGCACGCCGATTTCCGACTGCAACTTGCTATTTATTGCCTCTAATTCTTGTGGGGTTTTCAAAGATAAAAACTGTGGCAATAGTGTTACCATTTGTCCAGCCGTGAAGCAGGAAACGAGGGCAGTTGCTGCTTTCTCAATTCCCGAAAGCCAATAAGCAGAATGCCACAGCGTCCAAATCTCTAATAAGTGGCCTGTGCCGCACAGAATAATAAATGCACCAAATAAAGCAAATATTCCTAAAAAAGGAACATCGCGCCGCTTGCATATGAAATAGATCAGCATCGCCGGAATTGAAAAGTAGGCGATCGCAATTAACAAGTCGCCAGTTACGTGTAGCCACACTAAAGGTGTTTGCCACAGATAGCAGTGACCATGTGGCATATACTGAGTTGGGGAAAATAGATTTTTGAGTAATTCCCACATAATGTTTGCTTTGGGCAGATAATATTAAGAGGCGAATCATGCCTAAGTTAGGCAAAAAAGTGAAAACTACTCACAATTATAGCAGGATTCAGAATAATTTTTTATAATCAATTCCGGTTACAGATATAGAGGACACGGCAGTGCCGTTTCCCTACAATGTTATTTTGGGTAGGGAAACGGCACTGCC
>NZ_JAKJHX010000007.1:0-33090 GCF_021648855.1 Tychonema litorale BBK16
GATTCAGGTTGAGAAGATTCGATAATTTCATCTTCTATTTCTGCAACTGGTTCTGATTCAGATTCAGAAGATTCGATAATCGCATCTTCTATTTCTGCAACTGGTTCTGATTCAGACGGAGAATCATAAAGTAATTCTTCCCTTTCCGCAATTGGCAAACTTTCTACAACTGGTTCCAACTCTATCGGAGAAGATACGATCGCATTTTGAGCCTCTCCAGTTGCCAGATTTTCGGCGACTTCAGGTTCCGTTTCAATCAAAACATCACCCTGCTTCTTGTCAGCAGTTGTCAGCTTCAAAAACACATCTTCCAAAGTAGCCCGATTGCGACGCATTTCGCACAGCCCAAACCCAGAAGCGATGATAGCTGCGGCAATTTCTCGTCCGGGTTCTATGTCCGGTTCGCACAAGGCCCGCAGGCGATAACGACCGGCTAAAGAGTCTGGATTTGCGATCAATTCGATCGATCGCACTCCAGGCAAATTTTCCACCGCAGGTAGCAGTAAACTGTTAACCAACTCCTCCTCGCCTTCAACTTCCAATTCATAACCAGAACCAGCCGCCAACTCTCCAGTCAAATTTTGCGGACTACCGGCTGCGACTATTTGACCACGATTAATGATGGTGACCCGGTTACAAGTCATGCTAACTTCCGGCAAAATGTGAGTCGAAAGGATGATTGTGTGCTGTCCCCCAAGGCTTTTGATTAAATTCCGAACTTCGATGATTTGTCTGGGATCGAGGCCTACAGTTGGTTCATCTAGGATAATCACTGGCGGGTCATGGACGATCGCCTGAGCGATGCCTACACGTTGCTTAAAGCCCTTGGAAAGTTTGCGGATTAAAACTTTCCGTTTTTCGGTCAAACCACAGCGTTCGATGGCTGAGGTGACTCTGCGTGCGCGATCGCCCGCCGGTACTTGCTTAATTCTGGCTACAAAAAACAGAAATCCTTCCACTGACATTTCAGGATACAGTGGTGGATTTTCGGGCAAATAGCCGATACGCTGTCTGACAGCCATCGAATTTTCGTGAATGTCTAGGCCGGCAATGCGGGCTGTGCCGCTGGATGCCGGCAAGTATCCCGACAAAATCCGCATGGTTGTGGTTTTACCGGCACCGTTGGGCCCCAGAAACCCCAGAATTTCTCCTGTTTCGACAGAAAAAGACACATCCGCGATTGCTGCGGTGGAACCGTAAGTTTTGCTTAAGTGTTCTACTTCAATCATTTGTCAGCAGGGGATTTTATATTTTAGATTCTAGTGTTTCAGTTTAGTCCAACAAAAACTAAATCTATCACAACTCAGTATCTGGCTAACTTTTGTTTAAATATCTTTCAATGAGGACGATCGCCACAATATCATCCACTGGCCTCGGCGGTGTCCGCATTCCCAGGGGAATCAACCGATTGAGTCCCGTCGGAGGGTACATTTGCCAGTAGCGTTCCTTTGCTTCTAAACTACTGAACCTCTCATCAACCTGAATAATTTTGATGAAAGGTGACAAACTCTGAGTTAGTTTTTGTTTCCAACTCTTAGAAGTAGTTTGATCTCCCATCACCAATAACTCAATAGGAAACTGTTGACATAGAGATTGAATAGTTGAAATTGTATTCTCGGAAGGTACAACTTGATGGTAGGAAACCTTTCTGTCTCTACCCATGACGGCGATACCACACTTATCTTTCCCTGGATCGAAACCTAAAATCATAGTTATTGGTAATTAGTAATTGGTAATTGGTAATTGGTAATTGTTATTTGGTAATTGTTAATTGGTAATTGTTATTTGTTTTTATTGGTTGCCAATGCCCCATGCCCCATGCCCCATGCCCAATGCCCTATGCCCAATTCCCCATTCCCAATTCCCCATTCCCAATTCCCCATTCCCCCATTCCCCATTCCTTAATTTTGTTTTCCAGTGCGAAAAACAACGACTCCATTGTGCATGGCAACTAAATCTATCTTAAGTGGCCCAGCAATGTATGTCACATCTGTCGCGATCGCCTGAACCTCCAAAGGTCTACCATATTGTTGCACGCGATCGACAAAACTACCCAAAGTTTCAATCCGATTATCCGCAACTTGAACCCTACCGCCCACAACACCAATCAAACGAGCCCGAAATTGGCAAGCTTCAATTAATTCCTGCAACTGCTGTCGTACCTTTTCATCTTTCAAGGCTATAGGATCTACAGACACCCCTGAAATCACATCTCCAGCGCGGAACACAACTCGATTGATTTCTGCTTCTGCAAATACCTTGATGCGCTTTTCTTCTCGTAAGTAGTTAGCACCGGCGACTATTCGGACTACATAATCTTGACCATCTTTAATTTGATTAATTAGTTGCTCAATTTCAGCATTAGTAATTTCAACCACCTGCTCTTTAACCGAATTGTTTTGTGGTTCCATAAGTCTAACAGTGGTTTTATTCGCTTCTTGCAATAGTCGATCGATGGCGCGACTTGCTAATGCCGGATCGATTATGCTAACCACCCCAGCCGCTAGAATTTGACCGCGCCTAATGGCAACAGTACCTTCGCGAATTGCCTGAAAATCTCGTTCCAAAACTTGCATTTGCTGTTGCAATAAAGCTTGTTGCTTTTCTAACTGAGTTTGTTGATCTCCCAAGGTTTCTAAGAGTTCTTCCCTCTCCGCAATCACTTTGTCACGATCGACTATGGCCCGATCGCGATCGGCAAGATTTTCCACCCGCTGGGCAATTTCCTTGTCCCGCTGAGCAATTAGTTCATTGCGCTGGGCAATTTCCTTGTCCCGCTTGGCAATTTCTCCCTCTCGTTTGGCAATTTCCTGGTCACGCTGAGCAATTTGAGTTTTCACCTGCTCTCGTTGCTCAATCAACTGTTGGCGTTCCCCTTGTAGTTGCGCGATTTCCGAACCCAGATTCATTTTTTGAGCAGAAACCGTGTTCAATTGATTTTCTGTGCGATCGAGCTGAGATTTTGTAGTTTCCCGTGCCGCTTGCACCATTTTCAATTGTGATTCAGTCCGAGATTTAGCCGCTTCTACACTCAGTAATTGTGATTCAGTCTGAGATTTAGCCGCTTCTACACTCAGTAATTGTGATTCAGTCTGGGATTTAGCTGCTTCTACCTCACTTAACTGTTTTTCGGTTTTAGATTTAGCAGCTTCCACGCTATTCAGTTGGGTTCGTAGTGAATTTAATTTTGCTTGCGTTTTAGCTTGTTCAGCATTAGCTGTTTGCAAAGAACGATTAATCTTTTCTAAATTGGCTTTAGCTTGGGCTTGAGCAGCCCTAGCTTGACCTAACTCAGTTTCAACTCGATTTTTTTCTTGCGTGGCTTGGTTGAGTTCTCTGCGGGCGTTACTGAGTCTTTTTTGAATTTCGTCTATTCTAAAAACCCCCGTTCGCAGGGGCTTGCTAGTAGCAAACAGGATGCCAAGAGTTGTGGCTGATAGAATGCTACCAGCCATCACTGTCACGACAACAGCAGTATCGCGGGGGCGAAGTTTGAACAGACTCAATCTTGCCTTGCCGACTTTTGTCCCAAGGCGATCGCTGACAGTAGCGATCACACCCCCCAAAATTAAAATTACAAATACTAGGATATATCCAGCAGTCATTCCGATTCTATAGCTCGTCTAAATCATTTATACAAATTCAATATGTAGGGGTAGTGCCCCCGTGCCTACCCCCGACCGATCAGGGCAACCACGGGGGGATTGCCCCTACAAAAATCACACAAATCATTTAGGCTCGCTATATATTTGGGATTTCGGATTTTGGATTGAATTTAAAATCCCAAATCCCAAATCCTATACTTTCTCGACATCAAGTGAATTGCTGGCCTAAAGCCACCGGGTTATGGACTGTGATCTTTTTCTTGTGAATCGAGATCATTTTCTCTTGTCTGAGATCTCCGAGCAAACGAGTCACTGTTACCCGTGTTGAGCCGATCGCCTCTGCGATCGCCTGATGGGACAGTTTCAAATCGATCGTAATCCCCTCACTACCGGGCATACCAAAATCCCGGCATAGTATCAACAAAAAGCTCACCAGTCTCGAACCCATATCTCGGTGAGCCAGCGTTTCGATCATCATCTCGGTTTGCAAAATCCGAGATGAGAGTCCCCGCAGCATCACCATCGATAATTCTGGGTCTTCCTTGAGAGCTTTTTCGACTTGTTCGATCGGCAACGAGATCAATTCCACCGGCGTAAAGGCTACTGCGTGGTAGAACCTGTCAGAGCGGTGTCCCGTAATTAGAGACAGCACCCCAAACACACTATTTTCACGCAGTAGAGCCACTGTAATCTCTTCTCCTGCCTCATAGACCCTGGAGAGCTTTACAGCACCTTTAATGAGAACGTAGACGCGCTCAGCCGGGTCTCCAGGGAAAAAAATTGTCTTGCCCCGTTCAAAGCTTTCCACAATGGGTGGAAAGGCCCCGCCACTAATTTGGCGAAACACGGCTGCTAGCGGTCTATCATGGGTCACGACCTGATCCTTTCTACTAATCAATGCTCTTTAACTTGCAGATTAACATTATTGAGTAAATATACTTCCCAAACTCCTGTATCCGGGGATTTAGTTACTTCTATCTAATGTTAAGGTAAACACACACTGTATGATTAAATATAGCCCTTCTCTTAACTTTCTCAATTCCGCCCCATGCAGCTCCACAGCAAAATTAATATAAGTTGTGTCTCAATTGTGTCTCAATTGTGTCTGATTCAGTTAAATCTGAATCAGTTGTGTCTAAATAGGCGGGGTTATCGAATCTAGCCAACGAGAACGGTGCAAGTTGCTTTTACATGAATTACCGATGATAGATTTAACCGGAAAAAATGCTCTTGTTACGGGCATTGCCAACAATCGCTCGATCGCCTGGGGCATTGCTCAGCAACTCCACAAAGCAGGCGCAAACCTTGGCATAACTTATTTGAAGGACGAGAAAGGCAAGCACGAGCGCAAAGTCGCCGAACTCGTGGAACCGCTGAATCCCAGTCTGTATTTGCCATGCAACGTTCAAGATGAGAGCGAAATTGAGTCTACTTTTAAGACGATCACCGAAAAATGGGGCAAGTTAGATATTCTGGTGCACTGTTTAGCCTTTGCCGGCAAAGACGAACTATCGGGAGACTTCACCAAAACTTCCCGCCCAGGTTTCTCCAATGCTTTGGATATTAGTGCTTACTCTCTCATACGTCTATGTGCTGCGGCGAAACCCCTGATGGCGGAAGGTGGCAGTATTATCACCTTGACTTATCTCGGCGGTGTCCGAGTAATTCCCAATTATAACGTGATGGGAATTGCTAAAGCAGCATTGGAAATGAATGTGCGCTATCTGGCGGCGGAACTTGGCCCGTTAAATATTCGGGTAAATGGGATTTCTTCGGGCCCAATTCGGACTCTGGCTTCGTCAGCAGTTGGCGGCATTCTGGATATGATCCACCATGTTGAGGAAGTCGCCCCCCTCCGGCGCACGGTGACTCAACAGGAAGTAGGAAATGCTGCGACTTTTTTGTGCAGCAGTATGGCTAGTGGGATTACTGGTCAGATTTTGTATGTGGATGCTGGTTACGAAATCATGGGAATGTAACTTTTAAGATACAAGGGGTGGGTTCACCAAGAACTTTAAAGGTGACAAACAGTTTAAATAAACCCGCCCCCACCCACTAACTATCAATTATTTAATGAATCACAAATTGCAAATTATGGAAATAATCGATCGCGCTTCTATTCCTGTTCCTCCCGCACCTCCGCTGCACGTCGCCCGCGCCGCTTTCGTCAAGCGCACGACACTGGAAACTGATGTGAATGTTAGTCTGAATCTCGACGGTTTGGGAACTTGCAAAGCGGCGACAGGAATTCCGTTTTTAGATCATATGTTGGATCAGATTGCTTCCCACGGATTGATCGATTTGGATGTTCAGGCGATCGGGGATTTAGCCATTGACGATCATCACACGAACGAAGATGTGGGGATTACGTTAGGACAAACTTTGGCAAAAGCTGTGGGGGATCGATCGGGCATTTCTCGTTTCGGCCACTTCATCGCCCCGTTAGATGAAGCTTTGGTTGAAGTAGTCCTAGATTTTTCGGGACGGCCTCACTTAAGTTACAATTTGCAGATTCCAAATCAGCGGATTGGTACTTACGACACCGAGTTAGTGAGAGAGTTTTTTTCGGCGATTGTGAATCACAGTCAAATGACACTGCACATTCGACAGTTGCAGGGTGGAAATTCCCACCACATTGTGGAAGCGGCGTTTAAGGCGTTTGCGCGGGCTTTGCGGATGGCTGTGGCGATCGATCCACGGCGCGCTAGTCGGATTCCTAGTTCTAAAGGGGTTTTGTAGTTTGAGGGTTTGTAGTTGCGCGATCGGGCTACTGCAAACCTGTAAATTAAAATATATCTGCTATGTAGTTAAAAACACCTTGACTTCCCTCGCCGTACTTTCCGATAAATTCAGCGATTAGTCGATCGCTACACCTTTCTATAGCTTCATCAAGAGAACTTTGAGCTAAAACTTGACTAGCCGACTGACGCAAAACCTCAAACAGATTCACAGTATAGCAAGTATCTTCACTGACAAAATCCCACAGTTCTCGACCGATTAAAGTGATCATTTCCGAATTAGGCAAAATTTGCTTCAGCAAACCAAGTGTTACAGTTTTATTAGTTCTTTTGCCGTAAGCTATACCAATATAAGCGCGATCGCCCTCCTGAATTTTTTCCTCAATTTTCGCAGCCCAATATACTATCTGGTCTTTATCCATATCATTTGGGCCGCTTTTTACCTGTATCCAGCATTTCTTGCCATCACTGGTAGTTTTAATTGCATCCCATCCTGACTTTCCCGGCGGACTTTCTGCACTTTCAGAGCAAGATATCAATAATTTTTCGATAAAAAATCCCATTGAAGTGACAATAGACCTAGTGGCAGTCATATAAACATTGAGCCTGACAACTTCTTCGGGAGTGTTAAGATTTAACGCTCTGATTAAAAATGGGTTGGGATGAATTTTTCCTAAAGTCAGATTTTCCACCATAGCTAGCTGTCGCCCAGTAAAATCCCGACAAATACTGCCTAAGAAATTTTCAGCGATAGTAAGTTGCAGCGAAAGCTTCCCTGAAGATATAAATGCTAAAATTCGTTCAATCTCATCGGGAGTAAATTTAAGTGCTCTTTTCCCAGATATGCTGCTGATGCCGTTTATGAGTGTTTCTACTTGTAAGTTAAAAAATTCTTCTAACTCCGCAAAGTGACTGGCGAAAGATCGAGATTTGCTGGTCGGCAGTCCTACTTCTTTTTCTAAAACAAATGCTAATAATTCATGAAGTTGCTCAGACACTTATATTTTTCCTCATTCTATTTTAAATATTAGTTAACTGAAAAGAGACAACTGTTGACTTATTTCTCTTCCTCTAACTCGATCGCCTTTAATTACCTGGTAAAGGTACTTACCGATCGCCTCTCCTAATAATACAGGAACAGCATTCCCAATTTGTCGGTATTTAGAAGCAGTCGATCCATAAAAAACCCAATCATCTGGAAAAGTTTGAATTCGCGCGCACTCTCTGACACTCAAAGGACGCAACTCATCAGGATGACACATATCTGTAGCCTTTTGATGGGGACTGGTTGTGACAGTAGGCGACGGTTTATCCCATGCCAAACGTCGGTAAAAACCAACTTTACCGCCTTCAGATTTATAAGCTCCTCCCATTGCTTCTTGCTGTAATTCGCTGGGTAAATGCCTCCAGTTTTGACCTGCTGTTAACAGACGCAGATACTTGAGGCGATTTTCTGAATAAGGGACAAATTCTGGCTGAGAATCTACTAAATCTTTGAATCCTTCTCTAATCGTCAACCATTTTGGTTTTTTACCAGTACCTTTCTGACTGTAAGTTGGTAATGGCAAAGTAACTGAATCATTACCTTTATAACCAATAAAAATCACTCTTTCTCTAGCTTGAGGAACGCCGTAGTCAGCAGTATTTAGTAAGTCATACATAACTTCATAACCAATGCGTTTCATCTCTGCCAAAATCACTTGTAAAGCTGAACCTGGCATTTCATCATGTTCTAATTGTGGGCAGCCTAAACCTCTGCGATCGTGAGGTCGATGTCGAATCGGAGCTGACAGCAATCCCTTAACATTTTCCATGATAAAAAAACGCGGTTTAATTTCATCAACAATGCGTATGAAATCCATAAATAAGCTGCCGCGCGGATCGCCAACAGACCCTCGTTTTCCTGCTGTGCTGAAGGGTTGACACGGGGGGCCGCCAGTCACTAAATCTACTTCGTCAGCGCGTAGAGGTCTATCTAAACCTAAGATTTGTCCGCCTTCTTCTAAGAGAGTTTGGGCGCTGACTTCGCAAATATCTCTCGGTACAGCACATGGGGATAAGTGAGGACGATTTAGAGAGATAGTTTTGGTAGCATCAGGTTCGATCTCTACTAAACTTACTGTCTGAAATCCTGCTTTTTCTAGACCTAAATCTAAACCGTAGGCTCCAGCAAAGAGGCTAATAGTTATCGGTTTGTTATTAATCAACTGCTTCTTCACTTGTTACTTTATATTCAGTATGCTCTAGATTAGGAAATCTCAAGATTTTACGATATTCCAGCCTACCATTCATAGCCGTGTTCTTTTCCCCATTGTATCCATGCTTGAGCCATTTGTTTTATTCGACCACGCTGTTCTGGTTTTACCGGATTCTCACCAGTAATTGCTCTCAACGCCCAAAACCAATGATCTGGTTTTTGTTCGAGATCCCGGAAAATCAACGGTACAATAGGCTGTCCCATGCCAATAATTCTCTGATAAGCTGGGTTCATTGACTTTTGTGTAACTAATGACAGCATCCTTGTCTGGTCGCGCCATTCTTCTACGAGGCTATTAAACTCCGCTTCGAGTTCTACGTGGCTTTTAATCGGGTATTTATAAGTTGTGATGCGATCGGGTAGTTTCATGTCAAGCCGTGGCTACTTCATAAATCTATATTACCCGATCGGGGCTCTGCGGGCGATCCTCTCCGAGGGCTGCGCTAACGCCCAAAATCAAACCTTACCAACCTCCACCAACTCAACAGCACTAACAGAACTTTCCTCTTCCCCTTCATCTTCAGTAACCGCAACAGATAACTTCAATCCCAGAGTATTCAGCCAATTAGCCAAAGCATAAATAGTTGCAATCCCTTCTTTTGGCAACAAAATATCTAATTTTTCCAGATGCAATTTAGCATCCTCCGCAGACATATTTGGTTCTCCAAGAGCTTCAAATACATCTCGAAGTGCTTTTCGCATGATTCCTAATTCCAAATCTCCTTCTTCTTCCTCAAATATCTCTGTAAGGTAGCCAGCAGAATATGCCGGATCTTTGAGATTTGAAATTTTATAGGGGTGATAAGGTAAACTCTTAGACATTGTCATTGTGTTAACTCCTGTAATCTGTCCAGTATGTTTTAGCCTTGCGGATATCTTGCTCCTGAGTGCTTTTATCCCCGCCTATCAACAAAAGTACAATTGTTTCTTCTACTTGTCCAAAATAGACCCGATAGCCAGGGCCGTAATTTATCCTCAACTCACAGACACCTTCCCCCACTGAACGATAATCTCCAAGATTGCCTTCCTGAACTCGATCGAGTCGCCCATCAATCTTAAATTTTGCCTTGAGATCACGGAGGGAGTCTAACCACTCCGAAAAAGGAACTTTGCCATCTGGTGTCGTGTAACGCTGAATTTCCCTGGGTTGTACTTCCATAAATGCGATCGCAACTACTCGTCAATCATCATAAAGGCGATCCTCTCCGAGGGCTGCGCTAACGCCCAAAATCAAACCTTAGCAACCTCCACCAACTCAACAGCACTAACAGAACTTTCCTCTTCCCCTTCATCCTCTTGAACAACCGCAACTGCTAACTTCAATCCCAAAACATTCAGCCAATTAGCCAAAGCATAAATAGTTGCAATCCCTTCTTGCGGCAACAAAACATCTAATTTTTCAAGATGCAATTTAGCATCCTCCGCAGACATATTTGGTTCTCCAAGAGCCTCAAATACATTGCTAAGTCCGAGTTCGAGCAAACCGGCTTCAGGCTCATCATCTTCCAAATGTGCCGTTAGATAAGCAGCAGCGTGTATTTTATCCTTAAGCGCTTCAATCAGATAGTCCTGGTAACTATCGCTAGTTGGCATTTTCGCGTTCTTCATATTCTTTCCAATACTCCTTAGCTTTACGAATATCTTGTTCTTGACTGCTTTTATCCCCACCACAGAGGACAAGCACTATTGTTGACCCAAATTGTCCGAAGTACACGCGATACCCCGGCCCAAAGTCTATTTTCAATTCGCAGACTCCTTCCCCAACAGACTTGGTGTTTCCTAAATTCCCCAAGCGAACTCGGTCAAGCCTTTGTTCAATTTTAACTACCGCATTCAAATCTCGCAGGGAACTAAGCCATTCTGCGAAAGGATTTCTACCGTCTGGGGTAATATAACGCCGAATGTCCCTTGGTTGTACTTCCATAAATGCGATCGCAACTACTCACCAATCATAATATGGGCGATCGGCCTCAATCAAGCATTACCAACTTCTGCCAACCCAGCACAATTAGTAGGGTGCGTCAGTTGGAAAACCCTAATTTTTCCGAATAACCTTAAGACTGACGCACCTACAGGCTACAAGCTGCGGTTACAAAAGATCCCCAAAATCAAACATTACCAACTTCTGCCAACTCAACAATATTCGCAGAAATTTCCTCATCCCCTGCATCAACCGCAACTGTTAGCTTCAATCCCAAAACCTTCAGCCAATTTGCCAAAGCATAAATAGTCGCCATTCCATTATGTGACATCAAAACATCTAATTTGTCAAGAAGCAATTTAGCGTCATCTGCTGACATATTTGGTTCTCCAAGAGCTTCAAATACATCTCGAAGTGCTTTTCGCATGATTCCTAATTCCAAATCTCCTTCTTCTTCCTCAAATATCTCTGTAAGATAAGCCACCGCAAATAAGGGATCTTTGAGAGATTTAATTTTCAAGGGATGGTAAGGTACACTTTCATTAGACATTTTTTCGACTCCTGTATTCTGTCCAATATTTCTTGGCTTTACTAATATCTTGCTCTTGAGTGCTTTTATCTCCGCCACACAACAGAAGCACTATAGTTGTTTCTACTTGTCCAAAATAGACGCGGTAGCCCGGTCCAAAGTCAATTTTAAATTCCCAGACTCCCTCTCCGAGCGATCGAGCATCTCCCAGATTACCATCGCTAACCCGCTCAAGTCTTTTCACAATCTTGGCTTTACCCTGAAAGTCTCGGAGAGATTCCAACCACTCCGAAAAAGGAATTTTGCCATCCGGTATCTTGTACTGCTGAATTTCTCTGGGTTGTACTTCCATAAATGCGATCGCAACTACTCGCTCATGATCATAAAGGCATCGACCAAAATCAAACCTTCACAACCTCCACCAACTCAACAGCACTAACAGAACCATAATCCTGATTTTAGCCACGATCGCACCCCAATATTGCCACCACCCGATCGCCTCTTGACTTCATGCGCTACAATCGTTAAGAAATCTTTAGTTAAATCCGTTTAACGTCCCAGACGCATTATGAGTCTTCCCATTCGCAACGTTGCTATCATTGCTCACGTCGATCACGGCAAAACCACCCTTGTGGACGCTCTTCTCAGACAGTCCGGGGTCTTCCGCGAAGGGGAAGAAATCCCAGATTGCGTCATGGACTCCAATGATATCGAGCGCGAGCGTGGCATCACCATCCTTTCCAAAAATACCGCCGTCCGTTACGGAGAAACCCTGATCAACATCGTCGATACCCCCGGACACGCCGACTTCGGTGGCGAAGTTGAACGAGTTCTCGGCATGGTAGATGGTTGTTTGCTCATCGTAGACGCCAACGAAGGCCCGATGCCACAAACCCGCTTCGTACTCAAAAAAGCCCTGGAAAAAGGACTCCGCCCGATCGTATTTGTCAACAAGATTGATCGCGATCGAGCCGACCCCCACAAAGCCGTCGATAAAGTCTTAGACTTGTTCCTCGAACTAGGCGCTGACGACGATCAGTGCGAATTTCCCTATCTCTTCGGTTCCGGCCTAAGCGGTTACGCCAAAAAACACCTCGAAGACGAAGGGGTAGATATGAAGCCCCTCTTTGAAGAAATCCTCGACCACGTACCACCCCCAGTCGGCGACCCCAACAAGCCACTACAACTGCAAGTAACCACCCTAGATTACTCAGAATACGTCGGTCGTATCGTCATCGGCCGCATCCACAACGGCACAATCCGAGTCGGTCAACAAGCGGTCTTAATCACCGAAAGTGGCGCCCTTGTCAAATCAAAAATCAGCAAATTGATGGGCTTTGAAGGCCTGAAGCGGATTGATATCGCAGAATCTACTGCTGGTAATCTAGTCGCCGTTGCTGGTTTTGCTGACGCCTATATTGGCGAGACAATTACTTGTCCCAACGACCCGCAAGCTCTACCTTTAATCAAAGTAGACGAACCAACTTTGCAGATGACTTTCTCTGTGAACGATTCGCCGTTCTGCGGTCAAGAAGGTACTTTGGTAACATCGCGTCAAATTCGCGATCGGCTAATGCGAGAACTCCAAACCAACGTCGCCTTGCGCGTCGAAGAAACCGAATCTCCCGACAAATTCCTCGTATCCGGCCGTGGCGAACTCCACCTCGGAATCCTGATCGAAAATATGCGCCGCGAAGGATACGAATTCCAAGTATCTCAACCGCAAGTAATCTTCCGCGAAGTCGGCGGTCGTCCCTGCGAACCCTTTGAATGTTTGGTCTTAGACGTACCCGAAGAAGCAGTCGGCGGCTGCATCGAACGCCTCGGTCAGCGGAAAGCAGAAATGCAAGATATGCACGTCAGCAGCACCGGCCGTACCCAAATCGAATTTTCAGTCCCCGCTCGCGGTTTGATTGGATTCCGAGGCGAGTTTATGCGCTTGACTCGTGGCGCTGGAATCATGAACCACAGCTTCCTCGACTATCGCCCCCTCGGTGGAGAAATTGTCGCCCGTCGCAACGGAGTATTGATTTCCTTTGAAGAAGGAACTGCAACTACTTATTCACTGAAAAATGCTGAAGACCGTGGCGTATTTTTCATTACCCCCGGAACCAAGGTTTACAGAGGGATGATTATCGGTGAAAACAACCGAGATGATGACATGGAGCTGAATATTTGCAAGTCGAAGCAGTTGACAAACCACCGCGCATCTGGCGGTGAAGAGTTGGCGCAATTGCAAGCACCAGTCGATATGAGTTTGGAACGTGCTTTGGAGTACATCGGCCAGGATGAATTGGTGGAAGTAACACCAAAATCAATTCGCTTGCGGAAGGTTTCTAAGAAGTTGGTCAAACGGTAAAATAACTTGATGGCTGGCAAAATTGCCAGCCATCAGTGTCAACTTCAAACTGTATATAATCGACTTGGGCTTGTAAGTGCAAAGTCTTGTAGGATAACAGATGTATTTATAATCAATCCTTAAGTTTATCGTTATCCTAACTTTTATAAATAAAAATTATGCTGAAGAGAATTTATGTAAATAATTTTAGGTGCCTGGTCAATTTTGAATTGAGAGTAGATAGTTTAAATCTATTTCTGGGTTCAAATGGATCGGGAAAAACTACCGTTTTCGAGGTTTTAAGAAAATTACAGAAATTTATTTTAGGCGATCAAGCTTTCCAGCAAGATTATAAAGTATCAGATTTGTTTGCAAGCAAGGATTTAACAAGATGGCAAAAATCAAACATTCAAAAATTTGAATTAGATATTGAAGGAAATGGTGGCATTTATAAATATACCCTAGAGATCGAACATCAAAGAGACTATGCACCTCCTAGAATGCGACTAGAAAGCTTAACTTTTGACGGACAACCTCTGTTTAATTTCTGGGTTGATCCAGGCGATATAGGTATAACTGTAGGCCAAGCTAGGTTGTATAATGACGATCCTAATCGTGAAAGTGTTTACTTACCGTTCTTTGATGGGTCGCGTTCTGGTATTAGTTTTATTTACGAGAGGCCTGACAATCTAAAGCTTACATGGTTCAAAAAACGGATTTCTAACTTTTTTATTGTACAGATCAATCCTTATATAATGGAATCAGAAAGCCTTAAGGAGGAAAGTTCACCTAACTGGGATATGTCAAATTATGCAGCTTGGTACAGCTATTTATCTCAAGAATCTCAAGGTAAAATATTTAAGTTAACGCTGGAATTACAAAAAATTATCCCAGGATTTGATTCATTTCAAAATTCTAAATCCGGTGATGTGAGGATTTTAGCGGCATCTTTTACCCGTCCCAGCAAGGCTGCTTATAGGCTTAATGAATTATCGCACGGTCAAAGAGTTTTAATTGCTCTATACACCTTAATATATTGTTCTCCTGATGAGGATTTTACTTTGTGTATTGATGAACCAGAAAATTTTCTGGCTTTACCGGAAATAAAACCTTGGTGGGGTAAGGTGATGGACTATTGTCTGGAAAATAAAGCACAAGTAATGTTAATTTCTCATCACCCTTTGTTAATTAATTATTTAGCTAGCAATTCAGGTTATTGGTTTGAACGAGAAGATAATGAAGCTGTTCGCGTGCGCCGAATTACTGATACGGTCGAAGAAGGCTTATCAGTTGCTAAGCTTATAGAACTTGGATGGATTTATGACGAGTAGAGATGATTTACCCGAAGTAACTATTCTCTGTGAAGATATTGACCAAGAGCGATTTATCAGAGAATATCTGATCTGCTGCGGCCTGGACGATCGCAAAATTATAGACTTTGATAATCCTAAAGGGAGAGTAATTAAGAATAACAATGCTTCGATAGTCAAGTATTATCCAGCTCTTATGAAAAGTTATAGAAGAACACGTAAGTATAAAAATATTGCTGTAGTGGTAATGATTGATGCTGATGAAGATAGCTTGGACGATCGAATGCGTTCTTTAAATATAGCATTAGACGAAACAGCAGGTAATTTAAACAGAGATCCGCGACTGCGTGACGAGAAAGTTGCTATTTTTGTGCCCGCCCGAAATATTGAAACGTGGTTTTATTATATTAATAGCGATCTATCTGGTCACGAATGCAATGAAATCACAGATTATAAAGATAAAAAAATGAACACAAAAGAGAGGATTGAATTAGCTAAAAAATCGGCAAGAATATTGGCTTTAGAAATATGTCCCCAGGGAGTCGATCGCATTGCTTTGCCTTCTCTTCGTTATGCGTGTAGCGAGTTGCAACGGCTAAAGTTGTAAAGAATTAGTCAGTTGATTTGACCCTAGTATACGATCGCCCTCTGCACTAACCTCCACAATATGTTTTAATTTATATTTGAGCAAAATCTAGACAAAGCCAGCCATGAGTCCAAAATCCATAGCCGTGATCAACTTCAAAGGCGGTGTCGGGAAAACTACCGTCACTTGGAGCCTGGGAAATATTATATCCCAAAGCACAGACTTAGAAGTCCTTATGCTAGACTTAGACCCGCAGATGTCGCTCACAGAGGCGATCGGGCTTAACGAGAGTACGGGCCATTTAGATGACAAATTTGGCAAATGGTACGAAAAATCACTTAGGGAAAGACGAACAATTTACGACGCTCTCGAATTATTTAAAAAAAACGGACAAAATTTTAAATTTCCCGTAGGTTTCGACACCATTTACGAAATTGATGAACAATTACATTTTGTCCCATCCGTAGAAGAATTATATTGGTTAGATTTGGATGGATTTGAAGGCAAAAATGTTAAAGACTTCATCCGTAGATTCATCGGCAAAATTACTAACTCTGCCAACTCTATAAACTCTGCAAACTCTGTCAATCTACCCAAATATGATTTGATGCTGTTTGACTGTTCTCCTTCCTTTAGTCTCCTCACTTACAGTGTACTTTCTTGTTGCGACTTAGTATTAATTCCCGTGAATCCAGATTACTTTGGTTCTAGGGGATTGAGTTTAGTCTTAAACTCTCTGCAAAAGCGGATTGAACCTTATCCTTTTCCCAAGATTGCAGTGTTTATGAATAAAGCTAAAATCTATGGAGGACTGCTAACTAACGAAGTTCAGTTTTACATGAGAGAGGTGAAAAGACTTTGCGCTGATATTTCCAAAGACAATAATATAGAAGTTAAGTTTCTAGAATCGACTATTCGGGAAAGCGTCGGTCTGAAACGAGCTATTAATGAAGGGGAATTGCCACGAGAATTAGTCAGGGAATTTGAACAGCTTTGGGCAGAGTGTGCGGAGTATCTGAAATGATTAAAAAAGAAGTTTTGGCTGATGATGAAAGCTCGCAGTTAGTTGATGAAATTAGCGAACTTAAGGAAATCCTGCGCGAGGTTTCTAAAAAATTAACTAGGATTGAGGCTAAAGTCAAACGGGGAGGCATTTCTGCAACTCCCAAAGCTTCCGAATCTACCATATCTCAACCAGATGGAACTAACGAAAAACCTGCTAATTTATCCGCAGAACAGGTCATCCAAATCTATGAACAACTGCGTTTAAAAGCTAAAAACGGGAAGGAAGAAGAGGTGAGGAAAAAGTTGTTATCTATGACTGCAACTGACTTGAGTTTGATTTGTTTGGAATTAGGTATGCCTCCCACCGCCAAGAATCCATCGCGCAAAAAGATGATCGAGGTAATCCTTGGTAGAATTAAACAAAGTTTGATGCTGTCGCGACATATCGATCGACAAGCACTTTAAAAGTAACCGAGGACACTATAGAAGACACGTGCCGTGTCCCTATAATTAATCAGGTAGGGACACGGCAATGCCGTCTCCTCCTCTTGGCGGTCAACCATCAGGACACGGCAATGCCGTGTCCTCTTACAAAATATTCTTAAATTGGAGCAGATGCGATAATCTTTTTCTCTTTTAATTGTTGGCGAGCTTCCAATTCATCTAAATCAACTTCCTCATGTTTTTCATCCTGCACCTGTTTGTCAATTTTTGGCAACTTTAAGATCGCCCCAGCCAAAACCCAGTAATAAACCGATACTGGATCTACATCCAGAGGATAATATTGAGTATTGACCGTAATAAATGCCACAAACACCCAAAAACTAGCTCCATAAGTGCGTAAACTTTTGTCTTTCACAGAACGATAAGCTCTAAAAGTTAGAAAAGCTAAGTGTAAAACCATTAGCTGAAAAGCAATCATTCCCGGATAACCCAGTTCGTACATCAACTTAGGTTGAAAAGTCTCAATTAGTTGCGTCGCACCAAATGTTCGAGTTGAATTAGTGGCTCGCCCCACACCTCTACCCAGATGTCTGTCAATGATAAAATTGTGGCTCTGCTCAAACTGATTAAACAGAAATTGTTGCGGTGGTGCAGCATTCCAGCGGTTAACAAAACTCTCCCACCGCTGCTCCATAATTCCTGGGTTAATTGCTGTACCAGCAAACAACAGAACAGCAAGTCCTACACCAATCGGAATAAATCGTTTCAAATTAACGACTTGACCAGTGAGAATTAGCAGCACAAAAGTGGCAACTGGAACCATTACTAAAGCAGCTCTTTGACCGGAAATAACGGCGTTTGCAAATACTAATGCCATGCCAAATAAACCGATCATTCTCCACCAGAATGAAGGGTCACAAAAAGCAGAAGCAAAGGTCAAGAAGGCATTCCCAATTAAAAACCAAGCCCACTGCCAAGGGGCGACAAAAGTTCCCGGTAAACGGATAAATTTGACTTCTGGACTAAATACAAGAGAACCGCCGACAAAACATCTAGCTTCTAAGGTAGCTTTATACAATTCTGCTCCTGACATTCCTCGCGTACCCGCACACCTTCCACTTTGTAGTAACAGGTACTGAATTAAACCTAGAATGCAGCAAACGATTGCCAAAATTATGTGCATTCGACTAAAAAATATTAAATCTTTTTTAGTCCGAATTAGATAATAAGTACAAGTGATGAGCGGTATATAACCGATCAATACTTTTAAGCCCAGAATTCCTTGGAGTAAGGGTTTCTCACCTTTCATCGGGTTAAGCTGCATATCCCCGTTAACAAAAATTAAAGTCAGCAGCGCCATCATCAATAGGATACTGAAGGTGGGCATCAGTTGTTTTGGAAGGAAGATGGGTAGTTGTTTATTTTTGCAGCTTTGAATGAGGGCGATGAGAGCTGGTATGTAGAAGGCATCTTTAGCTACTTGAAATGCTGCATTTCCGCCGCCAATGGCGTAGGTAATTGTACCGCTAAAAGGCAGGTAAATTAGAAATGCCCACAAAGCTTGACGGGGATATTTGTAGGAAAATATCAAGATTGCTACGGCGCAACCTGCTGCAATGGCAAGCTTGGCGCGGATAACGAATAACAGGGGAATGGTGACAGCAGCGCTGATTAAGCTATTAATCACGATCGCCTGGACGAGTTCATTACGCTTCTGTGAAATTTTGCGTTTTTGTGCACTTACTTCTTTCTTACTGAGTGCGGTGTTGTTTTCCTTTCGCTTGTGTTTGGATTTCTGGGATTTGCGCTTGGTTTTAAACATGAACTGCAATAGGTTGTATGGATAAGAAGCTGGCAAGTTACAAATAATAATTATGTAGTTGCTCGAGTAAATTATTTTAAAAGTTGATGTTGAAAATAAATATGGCTCAAGATTGTATGTGTGGGTGTTATAAAAATTTGGGTTGCGAGCTTGTAGAATATAACTGCTGCATCTACAATAATGTAGAAGGCTCCAATTAGTTTTAATTTTGCAGTCATTATGAAGTTAACAAAATTTGTATCGATCGGCATCACCGTATTTCTAGCAGCAAGCGCTAGCATATTGTCGGCGCACACTAAAGCATTAGGGGCCCAAAAAGTTGTGCTGACTTTTGGCCCGCTTAGACAAAGCATTAATGTCAGCGACTTAGAAGACTTTGCCAAAGATGGCACAACCACCCCAACCATCCGACAAATCATCGGATTCTCAAAAATGGATGCGGGAACCCTACGCGGGTTGATTGGTTTAGAAGTTGGCTTAAAGCCGGCTAATTTGGCCCGAATACTTTACAGCACTCCAGGAGAAAAAATTGTCAATGAAATCGGTGAAGCAATTCGGACTCAGCGCAACACCGAAAATGGTAAAGCTTTGCGCGCTGCGGTAATTCTCGCAGCCAGCGATGATGGTAAATTATCGCTGCTAGAAATTCTGCAACAATATCCCCTAGCGGAAATGTATGTAGATGTTCCCAAAATTACGGCGACAGTGGCGAAAATTCAAGGTTTAGCCGGAAATATGCAAACGTTGCTTCAAGATAGTATGCGATCGACTACTACAACTGAAACAACTACTACCGAAAATGCGATCGAACCACGGCGTAGCGTCCAGCCCACCACGCCCCCTCCGCGTCCCGTCATCGCACCCGCACCCGCACGGATACCGCAGCCAGCAAGACCTGTTAGAGGACTGTGGTGAAGGGGCTCAAAACTCAAAAGTTGTGAGTTGGGAATTTTGACTTTTGATTTTGGAGTTTTGATCTAAGTCCTGCTTTTTGGCTTCCTGTGAAGCTATTAACAAGGTAATGGTCAAAATCTTAAAGATTTAGTCAAATTTTCAAGATTCAGACCCCAGAAAGATTCAACCAATGGGCATAACTCTTACAATAAAAATAATACGGTTTACAGCCGACGATCGACCCGGAGGCCCCAATCGCCTCTCAACCGCGATCCCCGACTCTCCCTCTCATCCTGGGAACTTGACAAATCTGCCAACTAAGACTAAAATTCCGACCACCGACTTTCTCGGTATCTGGAAAAATCAAGCAGTTTGACCAGAAAATTCATCCACGTCCCGACTCTATTCAATGCACCGCGAATCAACTAGGTGCGTTTGAAAAATTCCAGTCGTAAAAAGTAGCGCGTGAAATTTTTTATGGTGGGTAGCCTGTTAGCAGGGTAGAAATTTTTTAGAGATTGCCTCGACTCAAGCAATTGAGCAAAAGTCGAAGTCTTTCCTAAATACCGCCGTCATTGTACTAACCAAAAAGGATTTCAACCTCACACCATGCTTCAAGACACCCAAACAATTCGCCATTACCAAAAACTCACCGACGCCCTCGTCGAAATGTGGAATAGAGGTTATCGTTTTGATGACCTGCGGCTTTACTTAGACGGGTATTTAGCAGCCCTCCGTCATTCAAACAGTTTGGAACCCTACCTGATTCACAAATTAGAGGAAGAAGCCGCCCGTTACATTCACGACACCTCCAATTTTGAAATGCCCATGCCCCAAGCAGAATCAGGCTATTATTAATAGTCATGTCATATCAATTCCGGTTGCACCGTCAGGTAATGTTGACTGCGTTGCCCTGAGCGGAGTCGAAGGGTTGACTGTTTGAACAATACCGATGCCACCGGAAACGATATCCACTGGTTGCAAGCTATTGGTAAAAAAAAGGATAATTTGTAGGGTCGGTCGCGTATGTCCGCCCTACAGTCATTAAGGTTGAGGATTTTAGGAAATTAAGAAGCTAAAGCAACTTCTACGGCTTCTTGCAATTCGCCTTTCTGATACATTTCGATCAGAATATCCGAACCGCCAAGAAATTCGCCATTGATATAAACTTGGGGAATTGTCGGCCAGTTGGAATACTCTTTGACTCCCTGACGAATTTCCTGGTCTGCCAAAACATCAACTGTTTCGTAAGGCACTCCCAAGGTGTTGAGAATTTGCACTACGTTGTTAGAAAAACCGCACTGGGGCATTAATTTATTGCCCTTCATAAAGACCATGATTTTGTTTTGCTTAACTAAGTCGTCAATTCTTTGATGTGCTGCTGTACTCATGGTTGCTCCTTATATTACTTGAATATTTTTGAATGGTGAGAGTTGTTTGTTAAGCAACTATTGACATATCGACAAACTTGTGATATGAGTTTGCTGCTCAACAGTTAAGCCGCCTGACTTTGGGCTTCCCATTCTTGGGGAGTGAAAGTTTGCAAGGCCAAAGCGTGGATGGCTTCACTAGCCATTGCTTGTTTGAGAGCACCGTAGACCAGTTGATGTTGCTGTACTCGGTTTTTCCCTTCAAAGGCTGCGGAAACTACTCTTGCTTGGTAGTGGTCGCCGCCACCAGTCAAATCATCAACTTTTACTTTAGCGTCTGGCAATCCAGTCTGAATCATTTCTGCTACTTGAGATGGTGTAACCATTGCTTTTTTTTGATAAAGGGCTGCAATTTAGATTTTAGATCAATTATTTCTTAGGGGGAGTCGGCTGAGTGTTGGCGGCTGGTCGAGGATAGGGCATATCTACAAACCCCAACTCCACTAGCTGCTGGTAAGCTTTTTTTCCTAAGTCGCGAGTTGGCTGCTGGGAACGAATAATCTGAATCAGCAATGGGACGGCGAGTTCGGGCTTGTTTTGGGCGCGGTGTACTAATGCTAGCCGATAGGTGGCTTCGTCACGCATTTGGGCTGTTTCGACGGCTTTGGTGCGGTTGCTGTCGGCTAGGCGGATATCGATTCCGGCAAAACTGCTGGATAGTTGTTGGTAGAAGTTGGATAATTGATTGAAAATTTGGCGGGATTCTTGAAGTTTTTGAGAGGCTAAAGTGTAGTTCTGGTTGGAAATAGCGCTGCTAGCTTCTGTCATCAAACGCTGGCCTCCGGGAATGCTCAAGATGCTGTTGCTTTGGGAGACGGGGCGGAGATTGTTGGGGTCGGTGGGGTCATCGGCTGGTTCGATTTGTGATGGGTTTCCTTGCCCGGATGGTTGTTGTGCTTGGGCTTGGGGTGGTTGAAATAGGGTTAAGGTGGCGATCGCGACTAGGGCAATCCGGGCAGTGGAGCGAAGCCAGTAAACAGTTCCAGAGTATACCATGAAATTACTTTGCGCCCTGGGCGCTTTTAAAAAGATATTTAGCTTGAGCAGATCTTACCATTGGCGATCGCAACCGGATGAGTGTAAACCAAATTTGTGCAAATGTCAAACTGTGGCTGTCTTTGAGAAATCAAACTAGAAACTTGACATTTTGTTCTCGTTATGAGAACATAGAGCTATAGTTCAGAAACGATAAAGATGATATGAGACTAATTTCTCAAAAAAATCTTCTGATTGCGATCGAACCTTATCCCGATGCCAAAACTGCGATCGAATCCTGGTATCAGCTAATCAAAGACAACGATTGGCAATCTCTAGAAGAGATGCGAAATGGATATTCTAAATCGGTAGATGAAGTTTATGGATATACTATATTTAATATTAAAGGTAATCGGTATAGATTAATTGTACAAATTAACTATAGAACCAAAATTATATTTTTCAAAACTTTTTTAATTCATGCTGAATATAGCAAAATCAACTGGAATGATCAAGATGAAGTCAAACAAAAACTAGGTTAAACTTTTACTCGAATGTATCAGGGAAATTGATCCCGTACCCCTGATATATTCAAGAAATCTCAAACATTCATAATCCACAATCTAGAAGAACTATGAATATTACAATTGAAAAAATAGCTTACGGCCAACTGCTAGCAAAATCGCAGCCTAAGCCCATCCTAAATGAAGAAGACTATTCTGTCGCCCTCGCAGAAGTCGAAGCCCTAATGTCTCAGGAGAAATTAAGCCTCGAAGCAGAAACTTTACTTGATCTCTGGGCGCTGTTGATCGAAAAATATGAAGCCAAGTATTACCCAATTCCCGAAGCGACTCCCCAGGATGTTCTATTACACCTGATAGAAGTTCGCGAGCTCAAACAAGCTGATCTAGTAGGTGTAATGGGTTCAAAAGGTGTAGTTTCTGAGGTGGTTAATGGCAAACGGGCGATTAGTAAGGCCCAAGCTAAGGCCCTGGGGGAATTTTTCAAGGTTAATCCTAGTGTATTTATCTGATGGGCTTTGTGCCGATCGCCCAAAAAAACCAACTAGATCGTTTCAACCGTCGAATATTACGGCAAAATCAAATGGTTAAACATTGAATAGGAGATTTTCTGATGGTACAACCAAACCAACCCGACACCAGCACTCTCCTCAATTATCAAGGTATCGGAGTCCCAGATGAAAGTCTGTCATTGATTTTACAACGAGGCGGCGATGAATTGCTGCTGTCAAAAGTGACCGATCGCTTTACAGTCCGCCCTTCATCCACAGCATCAGCCTCAAACCCTTGGTTAGCCAACGCCCAGGCGAAATTCAATCGCCGTATTGGAAACACTAATCTTGAAGAATATCTGGTTGCGCCGACGCTGTTGAATACGGCTATGCAAGCGGCTAGGGCTAGCGATGCCGTTGTTTTTGCTAGCCATGTCTATTCCCCAGCCAAAAATCCGGGAACATTCTTTTACTTAACCGATCGCGTTACCATACAATTTGGTGAACAAGTAGATGAACAATCGCGAAATGCGATCGCCAATGCAGCAGCTTTAAAAATAGTCCGACAAGTAGAAGGAATTCCCAACACATTTATCTGTGAAGTCACCAAACAAGCCACAGAAAATCCGATTAAAATTGCCAATCGCCTCACAAGATACTCAGAAGTTCTCGTCGCTGAACCAAATATTATAGTACAAACTCAACAACATTATATTCCCCGCGATCCGCTGTATGCCAAGCAGTGGTATCTCAACAACAAAGGCGGTAGCCAAATGGTGGCGGGTTCTCACATTTTTGCAGAGAAAGCTTGGGACATTACTCGTGGAGTACGATCAATTGTAGTTGCGATCGCGGATGATTCCGTGGACATGACACACCCAGATTTTGAAGGCCAAGGCAAAATCGTTTTTCCCCTCGATTTAAAAGACAACGATTTGTCACCAATGCCTGTTTTAGATTCAGACAATCATGGCACATCCTGCGCTGGTGTGGCCGTTGCGGAAGAAACTGGCAAAGGCATTGTCGGTGTCGCGCCTGGATGCGCCCTGATGCCCATCCGTACCACGGGCTACCTGGATGATGATTCTGTTGAACAAATCTTCAATTGGGCGATCGAAAAAGGGGCCGCCGTCATTTCTTGCAGTTGGGGGCCATCAGCGGTGTATTTTCCCCTTTCCCTGAGACAAAGTGCCGTCATCACCAAAGCAGCCACCCAAGGGCGCGGCGGCAGAGGTTGCGTAATAGTCTTCGCTGCGGGGAACGCCAATCGCCCTGTCAACGGTACGATTAACGAAAAAGGCTGGCCGGATGACATGATCAGCGGTGAAACTCAATGGCTGAGTGGCTATGCTGTTCACCCAGATGCGATCGCAGTTTCAGCTTCCACTTCCCTGAATAAAAAAGCAGCCTATAGCAATTGGGGTAGTAGCATTTCGGTTTGCGCCCCCAGCAACAACGCCCCGCCTGGAACCTGGATGCAGCAAACTGGATATATCAGCACTCCGCCGGAGGTAACACAAAATTTGCCCGGTTTGGGGGTGTTTACTGCCGATCGCATCGGCATTGCCGGCTATGATTCAGGGGACTATACAGACTCTTTTGGTGGTACTTCCAGCGCGACTCCAGTAGTGGCTGGGGTGGCAGCTTTGATACTTTCGGCAAACCCTCGTTTGACAGCGCGGGAAGTGCGGGGAATTCTGGAACAAACTGCGGACAAAATTGTCGATCCCGATCCCGATCCCCAATTGGGTATTCGCATGGGTAGTTATGATGCTAACAACCGCCGTAGTGGTTGGTTTGGTTATGGAAAAGTGAATGCTTTTCAAGCTGTACAAGCTGCTGTGAGAAAGGGTGGTGGTAATCCGAATATCGGTGAACCAAAGTTTAATGATATTTCTGGACATTGGGCTCAGAAGTTTATTGAGGCGCTGGCGGATGCGAATATGATTAGTGGTATGCCGGATGGTTCTTTTCGCCCGGATGAGAGTTTAAATCGCGCTCAATATGCTTCGCTATTGGTGAGTGCGTTTAGTCCGATTCCAAAGATGCCGGCTACGAATTTTATTGATGTTTCTGCTAGTTTTTGGGCGAGAAGTGCGATCGAACGAGTTAATCGGGCTGGGTTTTTGTCGGGGTTTCCGGGGTTGAAGTTTGGCCCGAGTTTGAATTTGACGAAGACTGAGGCGATCGTATCTTTGGTTAATGGTTTGGAACTGAAGGGGAGAAATGCTGACAATTTGAAAGTTTACACCGATCGCGCTCAAATTCCTAATTTTGCTTTAAGTGCGATCGCTATAGCAACTAGCTTGAAGATTGTAGTTAATTATCCTTCCCGCGATTGGCTTTCACCCCAGCGCCAGATTACCCGCGCTGAAATTTCTGCCTTGATTTACCAGACTTTGGTGGCCATTAAACGCGCAAAGGCGATCGATTCTCCTTATATTGTTTAATCGCAATTGGTCTGTTAGACATCTCCAAAAAAGCCTGTGAAGAACAGGCAAGATGCCTGTTCCACAATAATTATGGGAGATGTCTATTCGACACTTCAGCTTCGTGGTTCCTGAACGGAGTCGAATGGTCGAATACAAGCATAAATAAATTTACCAGATTTTTGGCTGTTTAAACACGGGAAATCCATCAGGAGTTTTCACTATTTTCCCCTGTTTGTCCCGTTCAAAATCACAGAATACATAGTTACCAATCGCATCTCGCATCAAAACAGGTTTCCCGTTAACTATTCTGTACGCTGGACGACAAAATTGAACTATGTCTTGATTTTCCACAATTTGTCCATTTTCATCCCTCAAAATCGGACAGGTAACTAATTTATCTTCCGCATCAATCACCCAAGAATTAGTAGCCGGATCGAGCAACAATTCCGGGTAAATGGGTTGACCGCTAGATGACTTCAGCAATTCAGCTTTGTCATCAACTAAGGGCATCAAGAAAACAGGTTCTCCTTGAGAATCGCGCAGGAGTTCGTTAGTTTGCGGGTGGCGCAGCGCAATTGCTCTCGGTGCAGGCAATTCGACATCGGGCAATTCGGGATGGGGCGGGTGCAAGCTGGGTAATTCAGCATTAGTGGGAATGTCATAATGGCGAGTATATTGCACTGCTGCTTTAGTAAATCCAGCCCGCTGCAACATGGCTTGAATGCCCGTTTGGTCGGCAGCAATTAGTAAATCTATATCGCTAACTTTCATAGTTTTGGCGTGGTCGATCGCACTTTTTGCTAACATTTGAATTGCTTCTGATTTCCGATGTTCTGGTTGAACGTACATCCCCAAAACGGAACCGACGCGGCGGGATTGAAAGGGATTTTCAATGTGGTGTTGCTGAATCAAATATTCGGGGAGATTTGCGGGCGGGGCTTCGTCGTAATAGTAGATAAACAAACAGCCGATGATGCTGTCATTGTGTTCTGATAACCAACAGAAAGAAAGGGGTTTTTCGATTTGGTTGGTGACGTATTTTTCAAAGTCGAAGTTAGGTTTGACGAGCATTGAGGGGTCGATCGCTTCGCGTTCAGCAGCGAATGCTTGCCAGAGGCGGGCAAGATCCTTTGCGTCTGCTGCGGTGGCTAGACGGTGGCTGTAAGGGGCGATGGAGGCGATCGGCATAGTTGTGGCTGTCATCGGTTTTTGGGGCGTAAATTTGCATGGAAGGTGAAAGCCTTCTATTGTGTATTGGGATTTCGCGGGGTATTTTTACGCAAAGACCGAGTTTTTGTAATAAAAGTTAATATATAGAACTCAAACATAGGCCCCAGAAACCGGGTTTTTTACGCAAATACTGAATCACAGCCTTTAATCTGCTGAAAAACCCGGTTTCTTTAGTTGGCGGGCGCAGGAGCGATCGGAAACCGGGTTTTTAGGAAAAAACTTAGTTACAGCAGGCAAAAACCGACAAAAACCCGGTTTCTTTTTCTTTAATTACTGAAATAATGATAAATCTCACTACAAAATCGTCAAATAAGTTTCCGTTGGATTGATAGGTAATGGTTTCAAAATTTGATTTTGCAAATCGATTTCTAACCCCAAAGCTTCTAAAGGTATGACTCCCAAAAGAGCATCTTTACCTCCCGGTAACTCCAAGCACTCGAAGGTTCCTTCCCGATCGAACATTGATATGGTAGCATCTCGGAAAATTCGGGCTTTGCCAATGCCCATTGCGGTGGCTACGTCTACTTCTTTGAGGAGTTTCAGTCCCAGTTTGGCGATTGTATCTTGTGGCAAACACAAGGTAGTTGCACCCGTGTCTACTAATACATTTTTGAGAGTTATCGATCGAATTTGGTCTTCCAATCTCACCCCTGCCTCTGCCAGGATTTGGTCGGCTCGATTAATGATTGTCAGAGTGGCGAAGACTTTTCCCATTACGTTGTTGCTTTGAGTTTGCATATTTTTCTCCTACTTAAGAGTTGGAGTGATTACATCCTTTAATTGTAACTTGTGTTGATTGCCGATCGCAATTTAAAAAAGCAGGCTATCTCCTCAATTAAGGAGAGGATGGAGGAATATAATCAATATTTGCCAAAGCAAAGTTGAGCATTTCTTCTGCCCGATCTATTGTTTGCACTGCATCTGTTTGTGAGATTTGTATATCAGCGTTATAGTCGGCTTCTAATCGAGTTTTTTGGGCATCTATTAGGTAACGATGGAACTGCACCGGAACCCGCCCCGAACGAGCGAATTTTTGACCGAAACCGGCGATGACAGCGGAGTGGCGAGAATAAGATAATTTCTCTGACTCTAAAAATGCAGTGACTATGTAAAACATCACATAATAAGCGCGGGAAGCGGCAGAATCAAAAAAGCCTTGGTCACATAAAACCCGTGCAGCCTGCAAAGTTCTATCAGCTTTATCAAGTAACCTTTGTTGCTCTGGGTTCATATTGAGACTCCTTCGCGACGGATATTGCGAAAAAAACCGCTTTCATACTCTTGGTACTTCTGAAGTGTGGCAAACATACAGCTAATCACGACGGTATGTTCTAAGCATATATCGGCAATCAAAACAGAAATACGCTCGCTTTCTTGGGAGTAATTGAAGGGTTCTTTGATAAGGATTAATATATCAATATCGGAGTCCGGTCTAGCATCGCCTCTGGCTTGGGAACCATAGAGAATAATTCGGATTAACTGTTCGCCATAAAGATTTTCTAATCCCTGGCGGGTTTGGGAAATAATTTCTTTGAGTTGAACATTTATCGTTGGAGTTGGCATAGTTGTTTATCAACCGATCGATGATTTTTTTAGCTAAGATATTGGCAATATACCAATTATACAAAGGTTTGGTGAATTTTGTTGTTGAAAAGGAGAAGATAGCATTATGGATAGACTAGATTACCGCGAAGTAATTGAAAAAATAATTCAGCAACACGGTAGGGAGCAATCTGAAAAAGACTTGGATCGAGTTCAAGTAGTTTTTGATGCTGAGCGCGATCGCTATTTGTTGTTGTATGTGGGATGGCACGATGAAGAACGAATTCATGGATGTCCGATTCATATCGATATCAAAGATGGAAAAATTTGGATACAGCAAGATTTTACCGAAGAAGGATTAGCTAATCAGTTGGTGGAACTAGGTGTACCGAAAACGGATATTGTTTTGGGATTTCGAGCGCCTTATGTGCGGCAGTTTACAGGGTTTGCAGTGGCTTGAATTGTGATTTTGAAGGGGCGTGCGTGGATCGAGAAACCGGGTTTCTTCCTAAATATTTCGGTAGGATGCAAAAGTTATCGCAGAAACCCGGTTTATGGAAAATTAACTTTTAGGTAAAATTTTTTATTTTCGTCTATCATCCGTCGCCACCAATCCTGTGTGCTTTTGACTATGGCATAAACCTTATATTGATCCCTCGATAACTGTTAAAACTGCCACGACCGCCACCACCGCCACCACCACCACCGCCACCGCCACCACCGCCGCCCCCTCTGTATCCACCTGTTAAACCACCATATCCACCACTTATAGGAGGAATTCGCGAAATTGGTTGGTTACTATAACCACTCCGTGTCGGAACATTCCATCGACTGAGATCGAGTTTTTCGCATTTACCGCCTCCCCCAGTTTGAGTACCCTGAATATTGTTGTTACCTTGTCCTGTAGGCGGAGTAGGCAGACTGATATTTGGCTGCGATAAAGGTGGCAGACCTAAATTCCGTCGAGAAGGAACCTGCGGATTTGGATCGAGCCCAGAAGGATCGGTTAAATTCACTGGTTCATTAACAATATAACCGTACAAATTCCCATCTCCACCACCAAACCCAATCGGATCTTTCGCCGTCCACTTCCCCGCAACAGCATCATAATCCCTAAACCCAAACCGCACTAACTCCGTATCCACATCTATTAACCCCCCGGCAAAACTAATATGCAGTTCAAACTCTGGGTTGCGATCGACAATAACTTGACCAAAGCTATCGTATTCCAGAACTTTAACGACTTCACCATTAACATCGCAGACGACTCGCGGGGTGCCTAGTTGGTCAGTGGTAATGTAATACCAGTTGCGATCCCGTTCTAGGGCAAAGAGTAAGCCAAAATCATCATAGTGATAGCGGCTTAAACTGCCTGATGGTGAACGGACGGCGGTGAGTTGAAAGGGATGGTTGGGGTTGCCGTAGAGGTATTGGGTTGTGCCATTTTCATCGGTACGAGCAACCCGGCGGTTCATGCTGTCGTAGGTGTAGGTGATTTTTTTGATCGCTGTCATACAATCGAATGCTGTGAGATTTTTGCACGGCAATTCTTGCACAAGAGAAGCTTGATATCCTTATCTATAGTCAGAATTTATGGATTTGAGAATCTCTTTGTCACAAAAACAAAATTTACACTAATGTACAGGGCAAGTTCTTGATCTAGTACCTATTATCGTGTCCCGGATGAAACTTGTTCTATTGACATTGCCAGAGGAGTCGTACATCAGTGCTTGCTGCTTACCATCCACATCTGGATAAAACCTAGAATCACAGTAGCCAGTGGCATGGTAGCAGGTTATTGCCCAAATTCCAGAAACAGATTCTCCTTGCCAATGCTCATTTGATATTCTTTTCTCCTCGTCCGTGTATCGTTTCCTATTGGGTAGGTCAGTAGTATATAAACCAATCCACTTTCCTAAACCTAAAAGCTGACCAATACCACTGGCTCTCGCAGTATTCGGGGTGTAGCTAAAAGTTATGGCTGGACGAGATAATAAAGTCCCAGAGGGAGTATAAGGGTACGAATAACCACTTGAAGTTTTGGGAGTAATTTGTGGTTGATACCAACCATCAGTTGAAGGTTTCAAATGTGACTCATTCACGGCATACCAACCATTACTTGAAGCACCATTTCCAGTATCTGGTGCTAATCCATTTAAGTCAGTAAGGTTAATAGGATTATTGAGAACATATCCATATAAGTTCCCATCACCACCACCAAAACTGATCGGATCTTTCGCTGTCCACTTCCCCGCCACAGCATCGTAATCCCTGTAACCAAAACGCACTAACTCTGTATCTGATTCGATCAATCCACCAGCAAAGCTGATAGGCAATTCAAACTCTGGGTTACTATCACCAATACCTTGACCAAAACTGTCAAATTTAAGAACCTTAACAAGTCGATCGCTCTCATCAAAAACTACTTTTGGGGTCCCCAATTGATCGGTAGTAACGCCATACCAACTAGCACCACGCCGAATAGCCATCAAAGAACCAAAATCATCATATTCATAAACACTCAACTTTCCCGAATTATCGCGCACCGCCGTCACCTGAAACGGATGATTAGGATTCCCATAAAGATACTGCACCGTCCCCTTTTCATCAGTCCGCGCCACCCGCCGATTCATACTATCGTAGGTATAGTTAATCGCCTTACCATCAGGCCAACTCACCTCTAACAATTCCCCAGTCGCACTGTACTTGAGCGTCATATCCCCACGCTGCATTAAGAAACCATCGGCATCAAATTCATAAGGCGTTCCATCCAACTCAATCAAACGATCTTGAGCGTCATAACTGGCGGTATGCTGCTCCGTTCCCAACTGCCACTCAGTCCGGTTGCCATTGTCATCATAAACATACCGCTCGACTATTTCACCGTCACACTTGACTAAAATCAATTGACCATCAAGATCGTAAGTGTAATCGTAAATATGGGTTGTACCCGTCACCATTTCCCGCTTCTGGACAATGCGACTGAGAAGGTCATAACTAAGCTGTAATTGATAGATGACTCGCCCGTTAACCAGATTTGTCCGAGAAATGACGCGACCGGAATTATCGTAATCAATGTCAACATTCATCTTGCCATCAGTAATCTGAGTCGGCGCACCAGTTGCCAGATTTCGTACTACTTGAAATTGACCGTATTGGGTCAGCAACCCGTCCGCATCTCGCTTCATTTCGATTTCCGGTTCGTCATCTAACTGCATCCCGACTAGGGAAAAATTATTATCGTAACGATAGCGGTAAGTCCCATTTGCAACGCCATTCCAAGCCATTTCAGTCACCAAACCGCCGTCATAAGTAAAGGTCATTTCTTGGGGAGTCTCGCCATTTGCGGGAGTGCGGACGAGTTTTGTCACCCGTTTCGACTCTTTTTCGTAGGTGACATCTACCGTTGCTTCTGGGTAGGTTGCCCGTTCTAAATCGCCAGATTGATTGTAAATTCCTTGGACAGTTCGACCGCTGGGAAGGGTAGAGTTTGTCAGTTGTTGTTCTGTGTCGTAGGTGCTGGAATAACCCCCCCCGCCCCCCTTGCTAAGGGGGGAGTTAGAGAGGTTCTCATAGCCCCCCCTTAGCAAGGGGGGGTTCTCATAGCCCCCCCTTAGCAAGGGGGGGTTGGGGGGGTTCTCTTCGCTATTAACCAGGAGGGAGTTAGAGGGATCGATCGCAGGCGGTACATAACCCGCTTCTAAATTTCCTGGCGTATAGTTAAGGCTATGCACCGCACCATTTGGCACGATAATTTGAGTCAAGTTGCTATTAGCATCATAAGCAAAATTGTAAGTTCTGCCACTGGGTAAAGTCGTCTGAATAATTCGCCCAACTTCATCGTAATTGTACTGAACTTGATTGCCTTCTGCATTGCGAAGACTACTGAGGCGACCTTGTTCATCGTAGCTGTAATTAAGAATCGTTTGATTACCTTGCATGGCACTAATTAAACGCCCGCGATCATCGTAGTTAAAACTGACAGATTCTAAGCCAGCAGTCTCAGTTTTAATCACCCTTCCTCCTTCATCTAAATTTAGAATGCTGCGCCGTCCTGCTGGAGATTGGTAGATAATTTGCTTGTTTTCCGCATCAAAAGTAGTAGTCGATTTACGTCCGTTGAAATCTACCGTATCGGTGAGAGAAATTAAACTCAAAGGGTCATTAGGATCGGCGAGATTGCAAGACCGGGTTAATGATAAATTTGCTGTCAATCCCCCAGGAGTTTTCAGGACAGTTCGCTTTAATAAAGATGCTTGTTTGCCAAAACGCGGATCGGGTTGTTGTTCTTGGATGAAAGTGCTGCCATCAGGATAAGTAATTGTTTCTGTACCATCTTTACCAGTTAGCGCCACGATCGCACCTGTCCCCCCGCAACCCGTATTAACCTGACGTTCCTCACCTGTGGACAAGCGCTCAGTTAAATAGGTAGATTCGCGTCCTGTAGCGGTAATTTTAGCGACTGTGAAGCCATTTTCAGTGCGAGTTCGCGCCAATAAATCGAAACTACCATCGGGTTCTTGACGGCTTTTCAAACGTCCTAATTCATCGTATTCAAATTGGTAGAGATTGCCTTTGGGGTCGGTGAAGCTGGTTAACAAACCATGATTGGTATAGTTAAATGCGCTGCTTTCATTGGCAGGATTGGTGACGCTTTCCAAGTAGCCGTCTGCATTGAGATTTAAGTTAGTACGCTGACCGTAAGGGGCAATAATGGCAATGGAAAAACCATCAGCGTGGCCGTCTATTTGGGTAATGTTGTTGTCACCATCGGCAATAGATTTTAAATAGCCAGCATCATCGTATTCAAAGCAATAGATTAAGGCTTGAGTGAGAGTGCTGATGGTGTACAGATGACGACCTGTGTTGTCGAAAATGTAGAGTTGACCGCCACCTTCACTGGGAATAGCTATTTCGTTAGTTTGGTTTTTGTTCGCTGCGTTGTTATCCCGCCGGGGATTGTGGGCTGCGTTGTTATCCCGCCGGGGATTGTGGGCTGCGTTGTTATCCCGCCGGGGAT
>NZ_JAKJHX010000007.1:33190-44584 GCF_021648855.1 Tychonema litorale BBK16
TGTGGGCTTCGTTGTTATCCCGCCGGGGATTGTGGGCTTCGTTGTCATCCCGCCGGGGATTGTGGGCTTCGTCTAATAGCGAAAGTCCACTGAAGTGGACTGAAGAAGCAGAAACGTCTTCAGTCGGTTTCAACTGACTTTCGCTATCAGACAGGGAATTAATTCCTTGGCGGCTATGAATTGAAGAAGCAGAAATATCTTCAGTCGGTTTCAACCGACTTTCGCTATGAGACGGGGGTTTTAACCCCCGGCGGACATTGATACTAGCGACAGAATGTGCGATCGCTTCCAGATTGCAATGTGCGATCGCTTCTACATTATTTCCTCGTTGACCATTACCAAAATACAGAGTTTTTCCCGCCACATCATAAGCATGATGAACATTCAAAGTCCAACCGCCTAAACCTTGGGCGATCGCATTCCAAGCGCCCAGAGTAGTCGTTCCTTCCTTAGATTGATTGTATTGGGATTCGGGATAAATAAAAGTGGTGCGAATAGTGACGGGTTGCTTCCCTGACAATAGCTTACCATCAGCATCTTTCCCATCCCAGACAAAGGTATAAATTTGATTTGGTTGTGGCGGAAAAACCTGCTTAAATTCTTGTCCCGCAACCTTAATTTCCAGTTCAATTCGTTCTAAATCGGCTGCGACGTGGGAACCGCTGACCGGAATTGTGCGGGTATAAGCTGCTTGACGGCCGGAAGTGCGATCGCTGCTGTAATTCAGGCTAAATGGCGTTCCATTAATCCCTACGACAGCACCTAAGATTTGGTTTTGAATTTCGATGAAAGAAATGGGTAGCATGATTTTGTCCTCTAAATTATTGTGTGTTTTTGTGAACTTGTAGTGAAATTGTAGGTTGAGTTGAACGATAGTAAAACCCAACATTGATGAGTGGTTAGATGTTGGGTTTCGTTACCTCAACCCAACCTACGGTGCTGCCATACAAGATTCAGTTTCATCATTACCTTCGCCAAATTGAACTGGGTCAATTGGCTCTCCTTTCAGCCTGTCAACTAATTTCACAAGATCATCTCCCCAAATACCTAACATTCCGTTGATACCGGATAACCAACCTTCAATACCTCCTTCTTTGATGGCATTACCGATCACTTGAACGCTGCTACCTGCATCGTTTAAGAAATTGAAAACTTGAGCAGCAGTATTGTTAAAGATACCAGCAAAGTTCGAGCCAAGAGTACCAACGGCATTGAGAATGTTGCCAATTCCGGCAACCCAATCACCGTTTTTAATCCCTTCAATAGCGCCGTAAATTTGCAGTGGCACCGTCTTCAAACTATTAAACACTTGCAGCACCACCTGTTTCATTGCATCCGAAGTAGAATTGATAAAACTTGACAATCCAGTTGTAATTGCAGAAGCAACTCCGCCCAGGATTTGCAAGAATCCTACTATTCCTTGACCGGACATTATCGAACGAATGCCATCAAACGATCCTTGTGCTAATCCCATAAGAGCTTGAATTCCAGTAGTTAGACCGGGGGGTAAGGGAATAGCAGAAGTTAGGAATCCTACTCCAGCCATCACTCCTTGGAAAATTGCTCCAGCCCAATCACCAGTAATTGCACTCTGAATTATCCCAATTCCCGCATTAGCAAGATTTAAGGCAATTCCTAAAGGAGCGAGAGGAGTAAATTGGAGGATGAATCCCAGAATGCCAATGATGTTCCGAACTATCCCCAGCAACTTCATCCAGAACATCTTTTTGCGGAGTTTCCGTTCCGCAACCCGCTGCTTAATAATTTGGTCTAACATCTCCTTCGACTGCTTAGCCAAATCCTCAGAAATATCAACAGCTTGCTCGGCATAAGCTACTTTATTCAAAGCTTCCAAATACAGCGGGTCAATAACCTGTCTTTCTCCTCCCAATTCTTCAGTACGCTGCAACTCTTCCAACAATTGTTTACTTGCTGACTGCAAATTTTGCTGTGCTGTTTGCAACAACTGAGTATCCCACTGTTCCTCTAGATCGATGCGATTTATCTCAGTTTTGTACTGCTGAATTTGCCCGATTAAACCGTCCATTGCCTTCAGCAGATTTTCCTGAATATTCGCCGCTTCTTTCCCTTGCAGCGCTTCATGGATATCACCCCGCGCTTCTGCTAACAACGCCTTCAAATCCGCCGGCAAATCAGATTGCTGCTGAGTTTCCAAATCTTTCAGCGATGCGAGAAGTCCCGCTAATTGTGTTTGCAATTGCACCGGATCGTCCGTTGCTTCGAGGGTTGTCATTCCCAGATTTCCCCGCGCCTCATTTAACGATTGCCGCAGATTGTCTTCCGCTTGCAGTTGCCGCAACAGTTCGATTTTGGCAACAGTTTCTGTTCTCTGACGTGCCGTTTCTAGTCTGTCTCGTTCCATCCTCGCTTGCACTGCTTCATCAATTCCCTGCTGACGCGCTGTGGCAATTTCTTGCTCTAATTGCGCTTGGGCTAAATTCAGTTTTTCGATCGTTACTAACTGAATAAAGGTTTGTTCCGTTTGTTCGCGGATGCGGGTAATCCCATCGAGACGTGCTTGAGCAATGGCTAATTCCTGTTCTTTCTTTTCCCTTTCCTCCTGGGTAGTGGCAATTTTATCATTCAAATCGCTCAATATTTTAGCAGCCGTTTCTTGCTGTGCTTGCAGCGTTTTCATCTGTGCTTCAGCAGTTTTTCTCGCTGCTCCAAAGGCATCAGCTTGTGCTTGAGAACGGCGCTGCAACTCCCGGTTATTCAGCATTTCCTGATAGTATCGATCGGCTAAAATTCGGTCTTGAGGTTGCGCTAAACCGGGACTGCTTTTACTACCTCGATCGCTCGCTAAGTCGCTGTAATCGCGATAGTAAATCTCTGCCGCCGTCGCCATGTCGTTGTTCTTGGCCACATCTAACAGCGCTTTCGCTTCTTTGAAACCCGCGTCAGTTGCTTGCTGCAATCGCTGCAAAATCTGGAACTCAAAGTTATTGACTTCTTGCTGCTTTTGTGCTGCTTGAATGGTGTAGTTAGCATTCGCCTGAGTAGCTTCTACTAACGCTTTCAGAATGTTTTGATTTTCCCTCGCTTGCTTGAGATGTTCGTCATTTTGCACCAACAAATCTTCTTTCAACTGTTGCAATGGTGCGGTGAGAATCTTGCTAGCAGCTTCAGCTTGTTCTGCTAACCGCTGGGCTTCGGCTAAAGCAGCGCGGGCATCTTGCAATTGTTGCTGCAAATTGCTGGTGTCAGCATCGGGGTCTTTGGTGTAGGCATCAAGTAACCTTTGTTCGGCAATAATTACCTCATTTTGTGCGGTTAATAGCGTGCGTTTTTGAGTCAGCGCGGTTTGCTGGGCGGTGAGAATTGCAGCTTTATTTGTTAGTAGCTGCAAGGTTTGTTTTAACTGTGCTTCTTTGCTGTATAAATCTTGCAAACCGTCTACAGTAGCGCCTTGTTTGACAAATTCGGCAATTTGATTAGTAATTGCTTGCTGTTGCTGTTTCAGGGAATCAATTAGCGCTTTTGTGCCAGCTAATTCCGGTGCTAGGGCTACACTTTGCCGCTCAACCCATTTTTCTACATGAGCAATTTCTTGCTGAGTTTCTATGGCTTGTTTGTTGAGTTCCCCGCGACGTGCCAGGATATCAGCAATAGCAGCGCGATATTCCTCAGAATTAGTATCATATTCTTCCCATTGTTGCTGCACTTTAGCATTTTGGGCGGCGGCTTCAGACTCGGCTTGTTCTAACTGTTGCTTCAGTGTTGGTAACGATTTTTCTAATGATTTCAGTTGAATTTTGTCACCAGGAATCGACTTACGAGCCTCTTCTAATTGTGCAAAGAAATCGCGGGCTTCTTTAACCGGAGGTTGGGCTTGATTTGCCGCATTATTTGCATCAGTCCACTGCTTTGCTAGCGGTTCGATGCGCTCTTTTTCCTTGCGCCATTTATCGGCTTCTGCGAGATGTGCAATTCCTTGTTGCCGCAACTGAGGAAATATTTGGGAATATTGATTCCAAAGAATCCAATTATGGTCAACGTGCGTTACCCATTCACATTTCCTCCTGCCACTCCTGCCTCGGTAACAGCGTTCTTCTGACCAATAGGGACTAGATTGCCAATTGGCGCGATTTCTGTTAATAACAGACCAATGATACGCTGCTCGTTGTTCGTACCAATCAGCTTGTGCTAAAGCTGCATAACCTTGCGCTTCGTGGGATGCTTGTTCGGCTTTTGCTTTATCAAATAGTGTTTGATTTGGATTTCGCCCTTCGACAGCATCAGCAGCTAGCAATTCATCCACTGTTGAATTTAACAACTTGGATATGTGCTGATTTGGGCTGCGTCCTTCTAAAGTTGCTCCTTGCAATAAATTAATAGCCGTACCGTTTTCTGGATGCTCTTTGAGGAATTGCGCTCTTAATTCTTTAGTAGCTGCATCTATTTCTACCTGAGATGTTTTGGAACCTAGAATTGCCTTTACTTGTGCTTGATAATCCTTCAATTCCTGCGACTCAACACCGTAACGAATAGCAATCGGAGCAATTTCTTGCCACAACTCTTCATCCTGTTTGATGCGGAGTTTAATTTTCTCGATCGCCTCCTCAGTAGAAGTAACACGATCATCCAGTGCATCCGCACGATTTTCCACAACTCCAAGAGTCTTAATCCCATCCTCCAGATTCGCTTCACTCCGCTGATAGTCACCGTAGGGATCGGCAAATCGATCGTCAATTTCAGCTATCAAATTATCAACTGATTCAGACAATTTTTGCTGATTGTCACCCAATTCTTTCGTCATCGGGTTGCCCTCTAATAGCGCTTTAGTCGAGTTGTTAACGCTATTAGTTAAATCTTGGCGAACTCGATCGCTCAATTGGGCATAAGCTAGCACGGTATCATCTTTAATTGCCGCCTCAGCCGCATTTTCGGAATTCAGTTGAGATTGCAAAGCATTGAAGCGATTATCATTGCTTTCTAGCTTGTGGCGGATTTCTAATTCTTGCTTTTGGCGCAAGGGAAGCAGGGCATCTGTTGCTTGTTTCAGCAATTTTTCTAAATCATCAGCGGCAGTTTGACTCGATGCTTGCAATGCTTCTAAACTGCTAATCTGAGATTTTGACAGTTGAACCAAATTCGTCAGATATTCCTGACTCACCGGATCGGTTGTATTGGCGAGTTGCTGTTCCCAATTAGTAACTAAGTTATTAATGCTATCGATTTGATTTGTCAAATCTTGACCTTGGCCGCGCAATTTTTGCAAATGAGTGTTGACTTGCGGCTCGACTTGTGTTGCGAAGAAATCGACATCGGATTCGGAAGCCAGCATTCCCAAACCAATTAACTGACGCAGTGAAGTTGATTTTAATTGAGTTGTTTGCGCCATTTCTGCGGCCAGATTTGCGGCCTTAGATGCTGCATTTTTGATGGTTTGAATCAGTTGATTTTCGCGAGTTTGCAGGGGTTGCAAGCGCTGATTCACAGATGCGCTCGCACTTTGTACTCGATTAAACTCTGCCTCAAGTTGCGTCACCCCTCCCAAGCCTTGTAACTGGGAGTTAAAACTGGCAATTTGTGACTGTTGCTCTGCCGCTTTCTGAGTTAATTCGTTAATTTTTTTCGCTGCATCTTGACGGCGCTGCCACAATTTGTTCCGCTCATCTGCGATAAATGAAGCTGCTTGCAAATAACTGCGATAAGCCGCAGCTTCCCCAGCATTGTAAGCCCAAGCACTACCGTTCCAATACCAGGTTTTTTGCCGACTGGCATCAGCTAAATTCAAGTAAGATCGTTCCGCTGCTGCGAGGCCGGGATCGTTATCGATCGCACTTTGAATCACTAAATTTTGGTTGCCGATTTGCAGATTGGTAAAAGCGAGGGCTTGTTGAGTATCATCCAGAGATGTTTGGAGCGATCGCCCTTTTTGCAGATTATCTTGAGCGGGCTTTAATTGTGACTGCAAATCAGCCAATTGTTGCCTGTCTGCTGCTCCAGCTTGACGAGTTGCCAATAAAGATTGAGTGGCAGTTACTTGAGTTTGATTTGTTTGCTGCCATGCGTTCCAATCCTGCTGATACTTAGTTTGTAAAACACCAGTACGATTGAGAACATCGAGGCGACTTTGCAGGCGATCGACTTCACCTTCAACTTGCTCCAAGTATTGACTGGTAAGTTCAATTTCGCGATATTTTTCAATCAGTTTTTGTTCGGTATCAGCTTTTTGTTGATTCAGCTTATCCAAATCTTTGACAAGATTATCGCGCTGCTGCTGTTGTTGAGAGAGTTGAGTATTTAATCCTGATAGCTGAACTAAAAGGTTTTTGTCTGCTTCCAGTGTGCTTATTTGCTGTTGAGCCGCTGCAATTTGAGGTTGCAAAGTGGCATTTAGTTGTTGTGCATTTGAGGTAGCTAAATCTCGTTGTTGTGCAGCATTATTAGCAGCAGCTTGGGCGGCATTTCGAGAGATGGCTGCTTGTGGATTTGCCAATCGTCCTTCGTATCGACCATAGGAGAGATAATGTCGATAAGCTAATGCGTGGTTCCAGCCAAAAGCCTTTGCAACATCAGGGTTATGAGCTAGATAAGCATGGGCATTAAACACATAAATCTGACTATTCCACCAATCTGCTGCTGCTTGTTGTCCTTGTCGTTCCCTTTCCCAGAAGTTAGCAGTAGCAAAGGCTTGACCGATCTGATTTTGATAGCCTTGTACCGCTGATTTTTGCTGCTGAATAGCGGTATCCGTAGAGCCGATCGCACTTGGAATATCCGTCAGTTGTGCTGCGGAAATTGTCGATAAACTGGATGTAGTTTGGGCGATCGCACTTTCTGTACCCTGAATTTCCTTATCTTTATCGGAAATTTGTTTTTGCTTTTCTGGAATCTGTTTTTCTAAATCGGCTTTCTTCAAACCCAATTCGCGATATTCTTTCTGGAATGCAGCCAGAGATTTCTCAGTTTGTGCTTGCTCAGTTTTGCCTTGAGTTAACCGATTATTTAAATTATCAAAACCAGCTAAGAAATTCGCGCCACTACCCTCGATCGACTTCAAGAATGCAATTTTAGTTTGAGGATTGAGAGATGCAGGTGCGGTTTCGAGAGTTTTGATTAAATCCGCTATTGCCAACCGTTCCGGGGAATCAGCCAAAGCCATTGCTAACTGGTCGCGCTGCAACTTCGCCCAAGCCAATTCTTGCTCCAAATTCTGCAAATAATTTCGCCAGTTGTTCAACTGTTGCTGCAAACTATCGCTGGGATTTTTCTGCAATTCATTCTGCAACTCTAAAACTGTCTTGAAGGCATCCAGTTGTTCCGATTCTAACTTCTCAATTTGTTTGTCAACCGCCAACAATCTCTCGCGATAGGGCAACAAGAAACCAGCAGTTTCTAAGAAGTTTTGCAAATTCTTCGCAGCTTCGGCTTTCTCAGCTTGAATTGCCTCTAATTGAGCCTGACTTGCTTTCAACCGATTTTCGGTTGCATCGGTTAACTGCTGTTGCGCGGGAATTTTTTCATTCTCCAACCTTTGCAGTTCTTTTTGGGCTAAATCGATTTCTTGAAGTAGCGTTTCTAACTTTTGCCGCTGTACGGGATCGTGCAAATCCAACAAATCTTTTTCAGCTTGCAACCGTAACGCATCCGCCGCAATTTCATAGTCAATTCCCTGTTTCAAAACAGGCCAATCTTTAATGCCAGTTTCTAACTTTCTTGCCTGTTCTTTCAGGGCGCTTGCTTGTTGCTGTGCTTGTTGCGCTAACTGTCCGTAAGCTTGCGACTCAGAAGCAGCTTTATTAGCTAATTGTTGAGCCATATCTCGCGGCCCAATATGTTCGGGATAGTGTACATTTCCATAAACAGGTTCGGTATTTTTTCCCGATCGACCACTACGTTTAGTACCTATTTGTTCCCGACGATTTATTAAAGAATTGTGCCAATTAGCTTGAGATTGATTTTGCTGTTGGCGCGATGCAGCAATCGCTGCTAAACTGGCATAATTTTCAGCAATTTTTGCTTGTTGTGCGGCCTGTGCTTCCAAAATTTGCAAGACTCGATCGGCTTTCTCCAGACCATCTTCACCGAGATTAGTGGGTCTTTCTTCTAGGAATTGAGCGTACTGATTTAAAGTACCTTCCTGCTGTGTTGCTTGCTGCGATAGCTGCTGTAAACTTTGAGAATTTTCAGTAGCAATTTGAGCTTGCCATTGCGATTGATTTTTCTGTCTCAACAAGTTCGGGTCATTTCCCCAACCCCAAATTTCTCGACGGCGGCCGGATATACCCCTACCTTTTTCTGAACCAACAGGTTGCCAGCGAGCCGGATTAATGTTATTAGAAGTCGCGCTAAATCTTGCCGCTTCTGCATTTTGAATTGCAGCTTGTTCTTGGAAATTAGAGGCAAATTCCTGTTGTTTATTTGCAGCTTCGCGCCAAGGTGCGGGATCTGTTTGCAAATTATCGCCGACATTGGCAAAAGGATTGAGTAATTTAGCTTGAGCTTTTGTCAAATCTGTTTCAGCTTTGGCAATTTGTGCTTGAATTGCTGCTAACATTTTTTGAGTTTCTGCCTCTAAAGCCGATTTATCTTTGCCAAGTTTAGCTAGTCTTTCCTCAAGTTCTTTACGCTGGGCTAAAAGCTTTTGAAGTCGGTCATTTTCAATTAAATAATGACTGGTTGCTAGGGCTAATTCTTCGACTCTTTGCTGGTGGTGAGCGTCAGTAATTCCAGCCTGCGTACTAACTTCTCGATACTTATTCAAAGCATCAGCAATTTTCTGAACTGCATCAGCTTGCAAGTCAGACAAAGTGAGAGATGGATTGCCTAAATCTGCTAAAGTTTGCCACTGTTCGATTAAATTATCCTGAGCTTTTTCTAAATCTAAAATCGCTTTTTTAGTTGCCTCAGATGCTGCTCTTGCTAAGGTCTCAACGCGCCCTTCTCCGCTAAACAAACTTACCTGCAAACCTGGTTTTAGTGGTTCTGGGGGTTTCGGTTCAAGTGACAAAGCGCGATCGATCGCACTTTTGACATCTACCAATCCCGCCCCAGTTTCTTTATCCCATCCAGGTATATTCAAATCCGCTGCGGTATCTATCAACAATTGCTTGACTTGTGTCAAACTCAATGCAGGATTTGCCGCCCAAACTAAAGAAGCTGCGGCTGTGACATAGGATGCCGATCGCGAAGTACCGACAAAAGCATTAGCATCCTTGGCCCAGGAACCTCCAGGAGCCATTAAATCCAGTCCTTCACCGTAAGCAGAATAGTCAGTTTTCGACTCAAATTGATTAACAGCACCGACAGTAATAATGTTATCGAATTGCTTGCTAGCTTGCCCCAAAGCCGACATTACACCGCCAGTATTGCCTGCGGAAACAACTAGCAAAACATTATTTTCGCGGGCATATTGAATCGCGGCTTGCTCTTCAGGAGTGAGTTCGTAACGAGTGGTAACGCCGATATCATCTAATTGGGATAAATCGAAACTGAGATTTGCGATCGCCCGATTTTCACCATTTGCTTTCACCCCATCTACAAACCGCCTCAATTGCTCAGCCCAATCCCCATTATTGACGGTAAAAGTATCGTAATTAGCCAGAGAATTAATCGAAGAAAACGCAGAAGTAACTCGCTGAACGTGCTGTCCTTCATTAAAGTCAATAAATCCAACTTTCGGCTGTTTAGCATCAGATGGCAGCAGAGAAATCGCCTCATCAGCATTCAACGAAAACTTATCAAATCCCGTAGCATCAGGATGGCTCAAAGCTTCCCCTAAAGACACTGATAGTCCGAATTCCGCCGCTACTTCTGGACTTTGCAGCAATTGTTTGATTGTCGGCAGATTGCTCTCAGTGATGCCGATTTTAGCGAGAGAATCTGGTTTATTAAATAGCGATAGAGCATCGGGATATTGTTCTAATAAAGTAGCCAGGTTTGCCAGAGATCCTGCTCCAGCATCGCTGCTCAAAATTTCGCTGAAAGTTTGTGAACTTTGATTAATAACTTTTGTAAAATCTGTCAGGGCATTATTGATATCGGCAACTGATTCCCCAGAAAGATTGCTAGTAATGACTGCAAAGTTATGAATGACAGAATTACCAGCCGCATCAGTTGCTCGAATTACGACATCTGTTACTCCAGATTGTGGCAATCCTGTAAGTTGTAAATTATTACCCTGCAAGTTAACAGCTAAAGATGGGCTGTTACCCTCAACCACTTCATATTTTAAAGTGCTGGCTTCCGGGTCAACAAATACTTGAGCGAGGTCAATTATGCGGGTAGGCTGTGCGGGAGTTAAGGCAATATCTACAACGGGTTTAATCGCAGGAGGCTTATCATTAAGTAGCGCCTTATTTAGAATTTCCTGACCTGCTTTTGACTCCAGCCATTGAGTATTAGCATTGACATTTGCTGCGAGTTCTGGTAGGTTTGCAGTCGCGCCATCGATCGCAAAAATCAAGTCATTAAAATCGCGATCTGCCTGATTTCCCGGTATATCTTCCCAACCAAAAGTATTGCCATTACCAGTGAAATCAGCCAGCATTCCTTGACTTTCGGGATTGGCTGCTGGAATTGAAAATAGGGGAGTTTTATCCGCCCAAAGACTGGGAGATTCCGATATCTCTTGCACAGTGCCATTAGGAACTAACATCACAGCAAATTTAGCCCCAGGCGGCATAGCAAAAGTTTTGATACCTTGGTATTCACCGCTGTTAACATTCGGTTCGCCAAATTCACCGCTAAATCTCGCACCTTCCAGGCGATCGCGAATCACAACATGACCCAATTCTGAACTACTTAAAGCACGTTTAACCGCTTCTTGTTTAAAAGCATCGGAATTCAGCGGATATTGCTCCATTCCCGATAAATTAACGATCGCAATTTCTCCTTCATAAAGACCGGCATCAACGAGGAAATCAAAGCTGACTTGACCTGTTTTGTCAACAGTCCATACTCCGGGCGTGAGATTCGACAATGAGTTAGTTGTAGGAATATTTAAATTTGATTGAGTAATTTCTATGTTTGGCAGAATAACTGGATTTTGAGCGTTAGTAGTTTCTAATGTTGACTGATTTGTATTAGTTTTTGTTGAACTTTCAGTTAAAGTTGTTTCTGAAGAGGGTTGATCGGCTGCGACTGAAGAAACCGGGTTTTTTACCGAATCAGTTGGCTGTGACGAAGTATTTGTCGATAAAAACCCGGTTTCTGAACCCTCGTTTGTGAGTTTTGTTGAAGTAACAACTTCAGTTTTCGATACGGATTCAGTAATAGGAGAAATCGGCGCGATCGCCTTTTTGTCCTCCTCAACCTTCACCACAGGTGCTACAGTTGTCTCAGAAGTAGCAACTTCAGTTTTCGACACAGATTCAGTAATAGGAGAAATCGGCGCGATCGCCTTTTTGTCCTCCTCAACCTTCA
>NZ_JAKJHX010000007.1:44684-45945 GCF_021648855.1 Tychonema litorale BBK16
TTGTCTCAGAAGTAGCAACTTCAGTTTTCGACACAGATTCAGTAATAGGAGAAATAGGCGCGATCGCCTTTTTGTCCTCCTCAACCTTCATCACCAGGGCTACAGTTGTCTCCGCAGTAGCAACTTCAGTTTTCGACACAGATTCAGTAATAGGAGAAATCGGTGCGATCGCCTTTTTTTCCTCATCCTTTGAAGCACTTACAACATCAGGAATCGGAACATCTAAAACTGAACCAAAAGCAGTATTATTTACAGGTTTTGCATCTTCTTTTTTCGGTTCTACCTTCAGTTCAACGTAGGGCTTAGCATAAGCAATCAAAGCCTGACCCATATCCGTTTTTCGCCACTCTTTATCGGCATTAATCACGCTATCTAAATTCACAGCTTGACCAGTTGCACCCCGCACCTGAAATACGAAGTCATTGTAATCGCGATCGCTTCCCAAATCGACTCGCATATCCTCCATTGCAAAGGTGTTACCATCCCCTGTTACATCAGCAATTTGTCCTACCTGAAACGCCTGATTTGGATTCGCCGTAGCCATTGAAAACAAAGGACGTTTGCTTCCTCCGATCGCCGGATTATTCAGCACCTCTTGTACAGTCCCATTAGGTACTAACATTACCCCAAATTCCTCACCCGGAGTCATCGCAAAAGTTTTAACTCCTAAGTAAGTTCCTTCATTAGAATTACTTTCAAGTAAATTACCCGTAAATTTTGCACCTTCAATCAAATCATTAATCACTATATGACCTTTTGCAGAGCTACTAAGTGCTCTCAAAGCCATTTCCTTGATAAACTCTTCTGAACCCGGTAAAAACTTCTCCATGCCTTTGAGGCTGACGATGGCTAGTTCACCTTGAAATAAGCCGCCATCAAATACAAAATTTATGCCTACTTGACCTTTTGAATTAACCAGAAACTTCCCAGATACAAAAGGGTTATTTGCTGCTAATATCTCTGGCTTAGGCAAGGTTGTATTTGTTGATTTTGGTGTTTCAACTACGGTAAGTTCAGTTTTTTCTGCAACTTTTTTGTCTGATTCAGAGCTAGTAGATGTAGAGTTTTGTTTGCTATCTTTGCTGGTATCAGCGACAGTAGTTGCTGATTGTTCTGTTATCGGTTTGTCGGATTTAATCGGTGTCGTTGTTGGTTTGGATTCTGCGACAGAAGTATTTGGGGCGACAATTTCCGACTTAGTTTCCTTTGTAGCTAAGGTAGTCGTTGTTGGTTTCGATTCTGTGACAGAGGTATTGGGTGC
>NZ_JAKJHX010000007.1:46183-73315 GCF_021648855.1 Tychonema litorale BBK16
AGAGGTATTTTGGGCGATCGCAATTTCTGACTTAGTTTCTTTCTGGGCTAAGGTAGTCGTTGTTGGTTTTGATTCTGCGATAGAGGTATTTTGGGCGATCGCAATTTCTGACTTAGTTTCTTTCTGGGCTAAGGTAATCGTTGTTGGTTTTGATTCTGCGATAGAGGTATTTTGGGCGATCGCAATTTCCGACTTAGTTTCTTTCTGGGCTAAGGTACCGGGAGTTTTTTCTGATGGTATCTTCTCCACAGTCTGAGGATTAGTCAAGGAATCAGTTGCTGTAATACTGTCGTCTTTAATCACAACTAACGGTGCATCTTTTGTGCTTCCAGTCAGGGTATCTTTGACATCTGTACCAGGACTGGAAGATAGAGTTTTCTGACTAATACTGGTGCTGGCTGAGCCGCTTAAACCGCCTTTTAGAGTGTCCGAAACAATTAATGAATCATCTATTTTTTTGCTATTGGGCTCCGCAATCGCACTTTTTGAGTTAAGCGTGTCAGTCGCACTGGATAGCTTTTCTGGTTCAATAATCGGCTGAGTTTTGGTATCAGCTATCAAAGGACTACCGCCAATATTTTGACTGTTGTTGCTGCTTAAAGGGTTGAGGATGGAATTTGGGGCCGCACTTCCCGGTAAAGTGTCAGATCTCAAAACATCGATGGACAGGCTGCTGGAAGGTTCATTTGTGATAGGCATTGAAATTGCACTCCTAGTCTAGGATTGAATTAAAAGTGATATAGTGAAATCAAATTCAGCGATCGCCCGTTTGTCTGAAAGTGCGATCGGTCTCTTGTTATTAGTTACGGAATTCAGCCAAACTTTTTCCGCAAATCGGGAAACTTTTTTTTGAAATGGGCGATTCCAGAAACCGGGTTTTCTACGAAAAGACGCATTCCAGCCCCCAGATTAAGTGAAAACCCGGTTTCTTTGGTCGGAGTGCATAATTCCTCGAATCAACTCACCAAAAACCAACATTCTCAATCAACTTTTTAGTCCTCTTCAGAGGACTTTCGCTATGAGGCGGGGGTTTAAACCCCCGACGGACTATAACGAAGTGAAATATCTCAGATTAAGCAACCGTTGAATTCAAAACTTTTTGTTGCTGTTTGCGCTTCATCCGCCAATTGGAAACAACAGCACCAAAAGCTAAACTACCTAATACTGTAGTAGGTTCGGGAACTGACTCAGGATCGCCGATCAGAGTTATGTTATTTCCCGTGTCGAAACTAGCACCGACATGGACAATTTTATTAGGACTATAGGAAAATAGGTTTTCGATAATTTTGATAGTTCGATCGCCCCCGTTAGCATTGAGTACGTGAGTTCCCACAGGAACATTCGATGTTGAAAGTCCTTGCAAATTATTTACGAAAAAGTCAGACTTGACCTTGTAAGGATTCAGGATTAAATCGCCCACAAAATAGCCGTTAGCCGTGATATCCCCAACACCAGTAAACAAACCATCGAAGCCGAAATTAGTCAAAATTTGGTTGGCAGTGTAAGCAAAATCGTTATGATCCGTACCAATTAGAATACCGCCCCCTGCATTTTTGAGAGCTAAGGCTTGGTTGATTGTTGCTGCTGTCGTTGAAGGAGTAAGGGTCGTAGTTTCTTGGTTGCGATAAAAGAAGGAACTGTCTAAAATGAATTCTGGCTGCTTGTTAGCCGCCCAAGCATTAATTGCTGCAAAGTCTACTGAGTTCAAAAGTGATGTTAGATAAATAGTCGTGTCGAACCAAATCTGGTTATAAAACCCAACAGGCTTAGAATTTAGCGATAATCCGAGGCTGCCAGGAACCTGAGTCTGAACGAAATCAACATCGAATACTGTTCCGCCCTGATAATTTTTTAAGGTATTGGCGATCGCCCCGCGAAAAGCTCCTAAATTTCCAGTACCAGGGCCGCGAGTTGAATTCAGGTAAAGAATGTTTGTTGTCGAAAGATCCCCGGACAAGGTGGCGGCTAAGGCTCCTGATGAGTTAATCATCAGGGAAACTGCTACTGCAAATCCATTAAGAATCAGTTTGTGCAAATTTATCATGTTGCTCCTTTTTTATGTAACTCAAGGTCATCAGTTTTAAGCAACCAGCGTTTAGCCGATGGTTGACTGACTTGGTAGGAAAATATAGATATTGACCACGGGGATACTCTGAAGGACGATCGCCCTTTCCTGCAAAAGCCCGCACCAGCAAAGCCATACCCCAGGAAATCGCCCCCCTATTCCTACTTACGAAATCCAGCCCAACTTTTTCCACAAACCTCAAAACTTTTTTCCAAAACCCCTCAAAAGTAAAGTTTTGTAACAATTTCTCCATAAATGCGTAAAAACTGACCACAAAATCCGAAATATAAATAGAAGTTCCGCCAAACTGCACAAAAATGCCCAGAGGAGTGAGGAGATCCAGATGGAAGACGAAATCGATTTGCAGCTTCGACAGCTAGCCCTAGAAGCTCAACAGCACCCAGCCGGAAGTAAAGAGCGACAGATAGCATTAACCAAATTGATAGACCAAATTTACCGTCATAACAGACTTACTCGTCCCTACATAGATCCGAGGCTTAGTCATCTTTACGAAGACATTTACAGCGAAGCCCGGTTGAAAATAGTTGAGCATATCTGTCAAAACATTGACACCTATGATTCACAAAAACCAGTCATGGCTTGGGTGAATCACTTCTTTAATTTTAGATTTAAAGATGTGCGCGATCGATACATGAATCACATAAGATATCAACATTTTTCGATCGATTCCTTAGAAAAATCAAGCTCCCCCAAAGACATAGAAATAGTTCAAAACTTATCTAACGAAGATCCAATGTCAAATTTTATGGATGATACTGAAATCCTACGTGAATTAATCGAACAAGACACTGACAATATTTTCCGAAACACAACAGTCAGAGGCCGTCCCGATATCACTTGGCAAGTAATAGCTTTAGCCAGATTAGATGATGAAAAATGGGAGACTATATCTCAAAGATTTGACAAAAAGATTTCAACACTCCAAAGTTTTTTCGATCGAAATTTGCGGAATTTTGGAGATGACTTTCGTAATAAATTACAGTAGGACTTAAACGGGAGCAGAAAAATTAATGATGAGTAAAATGATTGAACCAATAACTTTCACAGTGCCACTATCTTTTGAAGCACACGAAATCGCCCAACAGTGCAGCAAACAATCCAGTCCGAAAAAATTCAAACAGGTTTATCTCAATACCCTCGCAGTATATGCAGTAGATTTTTACCTGCGCTGCATGGGATTTGAAACGGATTGGCCGGTTAGTGACAGCCGCAATTCGTTAATGCTAAAACTTATGGATGTAGCGGATTTACACGTTAAACAAATAGGAAAAATAGAATGCTGTCCCGTCTTGCCAGATGCCGACGCTTGTCAGATTTCCTACGATGCTTGGGGAGACAGAATTGGTTATGTAGCCGTACAGTTAGACCAATCTTTGAAACAAGCAACGCTGTTAGGATTTACCAGAACAGTAGCTAAACAAGTGCCTCTGAGTGCACTGAATTCCCTCGAAAATTTGCTCGTCTACATGAATCGAATCAAACAACTCAAACCAATTAATTTAATGAACTGGTTCGATGATATTTTTGATGCGGGATGGCAAGTAATTGACGAGCTATTAAATTCTCAAAAATTGCAATTTCGCTCTTTTAGAAGCAACAACGCATTACCTATCGATCGCGGTCATAAAATTGACCTGGGAATGCAATTAGCAGAACACTCGGTAGCACTGCTAGTCACGCTGCCGCCAGAACCAGATTCAGAACTGGATATTGTGGTGGAAGTGTATCCGATGGGAAATCAAACTTATTTGCCTCCGGGGTTGAAATTGATGTTGATTGATGAGTCGGAAGAGGTTATTTTTATGGCTGAATCCAGAGATACTGACAACTTTATTACTTTTAGATTTACTCCTGAGTTAAGAGATTTGTTCAGCATTACTGTGGCGCTAGGAGAAGTAAATGTGAAGCAATCTTTTCGTTTGTAGTTTGTAGTCGAGCAGGGGTTTAAACCCCTGCCTCAAAGCTAAAGTCCTCTTAAGAGGACTGAGAATAAAATTGCATTGCTCGTTACTAGGCAAAGCCTGGAAACGAGGAAAACATCCGTTAAATCGGTTACCAAATCCGCTGTCGAACTCCCCTATGTCATCATTAACCTTTCAAAACTTTCGCGGTCAAAATCTCCAAGGTCATTCTTTCAAAGGCCTTGACTTGACTAATATTGATTTCTCGAATGCAGATATCCGAGGTGCAGACTTTACCAATGCAACTCTCGATGGGGCTAATTTCCATTGCGCTCGCTGTGGATTAGCCATAAAATCTCAAATCAAAATATTTTTAATTGTAGCACTGCTCTCGGCAATATCAGGAATATCTGCTGTAATTGCTGTTGATAATACCTTCAAATCTCTAATCCCCAAAACAACCGAGCATATCGGTTTTCTGCCAACAGCAATCATCTTTTTAGTCAATGCTATTCTCTTGACTATAATAATTCGCCAAGGGATACAAAAAGCTTTAGATTATTTAGGTATTGCCGCTGCTGTGTTTGTACCTTTAATTGGTTTTTTATCTGCGTTCTCCAATGATAAACATCCAATACTTTCCTGGTTAAGGTCTTTTAGAGCTGGTGCCTTAAGAAGTGCCTTGTCTGGCGAAATAAAGGGTAACGATATTCCGTTTTTAATTGTGACTTTAACTGCGGCTGTGGTTGCAACTACGATCGCACTTGTCGCCCTTCCTTTAGCCCTAACATTGGCTGAAATTGTTCTGGGGAGGGCGATTGCAGCTTTGGCTTTATTTGAATCTGTGGCTATAAGTGCGATCGCCACCGGCATTATTGCCAGAAATTCATCTAGATATTTAAAAGCATCTGTGTTAATCCAAGCTGGAGTAATTGACAACACAAACAATAAATGCTATGACTTCCTGAAAAATTGTGTGCAAAGATTTCCCGATCCACCTGTAGTTATTGGGGCGATCGCCGGAGCTGTCATGTTAGCTGTAGCCTTGATATTATTAGGAAATTACATTGCTAAGAGAGTTTTAGCCGAAGATGATAAATACAGCGTAATTCGCCAATTAGCCATCGTCATTGGTGCGACAGGTGGCACAAGTTTTCGCAATACTCAATTAGCCCATACTAACTTCAGCTATGCCACCCTCAAAAACACCGATTTTAGATTTGCAAATATCCACCGAACTATGTGGCATCAGGCTCGTTGTCTCGACTGGGCAAGAGTCGATGAGACAATATTAATCAATCCAGCAGTGCGAGAGTTGCTTGTCACCGGCAACGGCTATCAAAAATCCTATCAAGGCATGGATTTGAGAGGAGCAAACCTGATAGGTGCAGACCTCAGTTATGCTAAACTGCAAACAGCAGACCTCAGTCAAGCCACTTTGGAAGCAGCTAATTTAGAATATGCCATGTTTAGTCAAGTTCAGGCGATCGGTACTGATTTTAGCAGTGCCCAAATGACTGGTGTTTGCGGTTTGGGAACCTGGAATATTGACAGCACTACCAAACTAGAATGGGTAGATTGTAGGTGGGTTTATTTGCTAGAAGAACCGAAAGCGGAAACGGACGATCGCGAACGCCGTCCCAGCGGTACAAACAACTATCAACCAGGAGAATTTACCACCTTTTTTGCAGAAGTTATAAATACAGTTGACTTAATCTTCAGCCACGGTGTTGACTGGAAAGCTTTCGTGGAATCTTTCCAACAAGTCCAAGTAGAAAATCAAGGTATAAAACTCAACATTCAAAGTATTGAAAATAAAGGAAATGGAGTCGTCGTCAAAGTCAGCGTACCTCCTGATGCCGACAAAGAAAAAATTCATAATGATTTCAATGTTTTTTATCAAGAAATGCTACAGTTGCTAGGGACAGAAGTACCTGCCCTGCAAAATTCAGCAGAACAGCGCCAATACTTGCTATCAATAATGGAGAATATAATCAGACCACTATCTGAACAAGTAGTCATCTTAGATTTGGCTAGCGGTGATTTGAAACAAGGGTTTGAGGTGACAGTTGAAATTTTCTGCGATCGTCAGCGTTTAGCAATAAAATTAGAAGGCAAGTTACCGCCAAAAGCGGAAATTTCAGAAAACTATCAAGAGTGGCAAAAAAACTATAAACTTCTCGGCGATAATCTAAACAACCGTGCCATAAACATCCCATTAGCTCAACTTACTAACTATTCCGATCAAAAGCTAAAAACCTTAGCTGAAAAAGTGGAAAATGATGTAAAGAATTGGCTGGAATCAGAACATTTTTTCCCGATCGAGCAGGGATTGCGGGATAAGTTAAACCTGACTGACGAGGTGCGGGTAATGATCGAAACTGAAGATAATTTGCTGCGAAAACTCCCCTGGCATCAAGGGGAGTTTTTTAAGAATTACTGTAAAGCAGAAGTAGCTTTAAGTCGCAAGGTATCTAACAGAGTCAAAAAATCAGTACGCTCCAGAAAGAAAGTCAGAATTTTGGCAATCTTGGGCGACAGTACAGGAATTAATGTCGATCGAGACAGGCAGATATTGGAGCATTTGTCAGAAGCAGAAACCATATTTTTGGTAGAACCAACTCACCAGCAAGTTGAGGAATATCTCACCGATGAAATAGGCTGGGATATTTTGTGTTTTTCGGGTCACAGTCAGAGCGAAGTAGATGGCAGTACGGGGGTGATTTGTATCAATAAAACAGATAGGTTAACCGTGGAACAGCTAAAATATTCGTTAAAAATAGCCATTCAAAAAGGTTTGGAAATAGCAATCTTTAACTCTTGCGATGGTTTAGGATTGGGGAAGCAATTAGCCCATTTAGATATCCCTCAAATTATCGTGATGCGGGAACCAGTGCCGGATTTAATCGCCCAGGAGTTTCTGAAAGTTTTTCTCAAAGCTTTTGCTGGTGGCAATTCTTTTTATGTTTCTGTGCGGGCAGCACGAAAACATCTAAAAGATGATTGGGATCGGGAAATTCCTGGTGTTAGCTGGTTGCCAATTATCTGTCAAAATAAAGCTGAGTATCCCAAGACTTGGCAAAAATTGCAAGAGCATACTTAATTTATTCAAAAATCCAAAAAAATATGATATATCTCTATCAAAATCAACGCTATTTACGACAAAATAAATGTTATGATGCCTCCGATGGCTTTACTCTAATTGAATTATTAGTTGTGATAATGATTATTGGGATTTTATCGGCGATCGCCCTCCCAGCATTCCTCAACCAAGTCAACAAGGCTAAAGAAGTGGAAGCTATACGAACTACCAAATATCTGAGCGATCGCCAATCGGAGCGATTCGGTCAAGAATTAAATTTTACCAACAATTTGAATCAGCTTGAATTCAATTTGCCGAGGGAGACAGAAAACTATTGTTATCAGGTTTTGGCTGATAATAAGTCTTTAAATGGAGCGATTCATGTTGGTTTATCGAAAAAACCCGGATTAAAATCCTATGCGAGTGTGGTGTACTTTCAAAATGGGCAAATCCAGCCATGTTCACCCGTCCCGATTCAGGTTAGCTGTCCTGCATCATCTTTTGAAGTTTTTCTATTAATTGCTGATGTTGTTTCTAATTCCAAAAAGTATTGTCCTTAGTTTAGTTGAAAAGTTGACCGATATATATTAGTTTTTGTTTGATTTTCAGTTAAATACTATACCATAGCTGAATCCTGATTTGAGCGTTCATCGCGATCGCCAGTTTACACTATTTTTGGTGATGATTGGTTACGGAAGAGCGATCGCAATTAACGCATTTTCGCGGATGCGATCGGGTTACGGATCTGTCATAAACTTGGTCTTGTACCGAGCACCACCAAAATAGTAGAATAGCAATTTAGTGGGTTTTATTTGTGTCTAATTAGCTCGTAAATTTCCACATAATCTTTAGCTGGATATTTCCACGAATTGTCACAATTCATGCCTTGAACCATGAGTTTTTCAAACTGATCTGGATAGTCATACCATAATCCGAGCGCCCGATCGATCGCCGATTCTAGAGCATAGTAGTCGCTTTGGTAAAACATATAGCCATTTCGTTCTTCTGCAACGTGGCTGGTATCATAATCGCGATCGAACACCGTATTCACCAAACCACCAACTCCACGTACTACAGGCACTGTCCCATACCTCAACCCGATCATCTGAGTCAGCCCGCAGGGTTCGTAGTTGCTGGGAACCAAAATTAAGTCTGAACCTGCATAAATTAGGTGCGATAATTCCTCATTAAAACCTAGTTCCAAATGGCAGTCAGGATTGTCATTTAAAACCCGTTTTTCGTGCTGAAAATGAGCATTAATTCCGGCTTCAGTAGCTGAACCCAAAAGCACGAATTGTGCACCTTTATTTAGGGAGTAATAAATTGCATGGTGTAGGAGGTGAACGCCTTTTTGGTCGTCTAAACGACCGATGAATGCAATAATTGGTTTGTCGGCATCCCGCAGAAAAAGCCGATCGCGCAAAGCCTGTTTAGTTTTCGCTTTTCCTGCCAAATCTTCCTGAGTGTAGCGATCGGGGATATAGCGATCGGTTTCGGGATTCCACACATCGTAATCGATACCATTGAGCACCCCGCGAAATTTGTCTTGGTACAAATGCAAAGTATGGCCCAACCCGTAGCCAAACTGACCCAGATGAGCTTCCCAAGCGTGGTGTGGCGAAACTGTGGTGACAAAGTTCGAGTAAACAATGCCGCCTTTCATAAAGTTGATGGCAAAAGGGTTAAAGTTATCTTGGAGGCGATCGTACTGAAAGTAATAATCCTCTCGATTCAAACCAGTTGCTTGCAGAACTTCGCTACCGCCCATGCCTTGATGTTTGAAATTGTGAATGGTATAGCAGACTCGCTGATATTCCATCCAATTATATTTGTAAATTTCAAACAACATGACAGGAATTAAACCTGTTTGCCAGTCGTGACAGTGGATAATATCGGGCCGCTTGTTAGTTCTCAGTAAAAATTCTAAAGCGGCTTTGCTGAAAAATGCAAACCGCATATTGTCGTCATTGCAGCCATAATAGCAACCACGATTGAAGAAGTTGTCTTGAGAGTGGGGCTCGATGAAGAAACACAATTGCCCGTGAACCCAGCCACAGAAAACTGTACAGGGAATTTCGCCATCGTACCAGGGCACAAGTAAATTCTCATAGGCAACATGAAGTCCCCAAATGTGGTCGTATCTCATGCAGTCGTACTTGGGTAGGATAATCTCGATCGCATGACCGGAATTTTCTAACTGCCGACTCAAACCGTAAACTACGTCGCCCAAGCCTCCTGCTTTGATGACGGGGGCGCATTCAGAGGCAATTTGTACGATGTACATTTTTTCTGCTAACTCCTATCTTAATCAAAAAATATTTTGTTAATTTGACAAATTATATGGTTTTTCGGTGAATAAGTAAGTCTGCCATTGGAAATAAAAAGCCATCCCGTTTATCATTTGGCGGTTGAAACCGCTTAACAGTCAAACAAAGTTCACTCCAAGACTAAGAATTGAAGATGTATTTAAGCCGGATTGACAACAGACAACAGTCAACCCTTCGACTCCGCTCAGGGCACCGCAGTCAACACTCAAGACTTAACAGACTACCGATCGAGCTTACGCTGAATTTGCCTCAAAGATTGGTACATTTCTGGCAAACGGTTGTAGACGGCTGCGGCTTTCAGAAATAGCTTGTGGGGAATTGCTGGGACACCTGTCACGATCGCACCTGCTGCTACATCACTGTGAATTCCGGCTTTAGCAGTTGCGATCGCACCATCCCCAATTTTAGCTTGATTAGCAATCCCAACTTGACCAGCCAAAATTACATTGTTACCAATTTTGACCCCGCCAGCCATGCCAACATGAGCCGCAAAAGCGCAATTTTTCCCAACTTGACAGCCGTGGCCTACGTGTACTAAATTGTCAATCTTGGTATTTTGACCAATGCGGGTTTCTCCAACAGCGGGTCGATCGATGGTGCTATTGCAACCTACCTCAACGCCGTCTTCTAAAACAGTGCAGCCAGACTGCTCCATTTTGACCCAGCCTGTCGCTGTCGGCACGAACCCAAAACCTTCGCTCCCGATCGCCGCACCACTGTGAATCACGCAATTTGCCCCGATGCGAGTACGTTCGTGAATCACACAGTTAGCGTGTAAAACAGTGCCTTCGCCTATTTCTACATCTGGGTAAATTACCACATTTGGGTGAATAGAAACATTGCTGCCAATTTTGACTCCTGGTTGAATCACGACGTTGGGGCCGATATAGACATTTTCACAAATTTGTGCTGTGGGGTGAATGGTGGCTGAGGGGTGAATTTCTGAGGTTGGGCGAAATGGTTGATAAAAAAGGGCGATCGTTTGAGCAAACAGCAGTCGCGGATCGGGTGCGGCTATCCAAGCTATGTGGCGATCGTCGCACATAGCCTGGAGGCTTTCATCTAAGGGGAGAATTAAGGCAGAAGCATTTGTCGATGTTGTATGAGAGGCAAATTTCGCACCTTCTATATAGCTGATTTTGTCCGATGCGGCTTCATCAACTGGGGCTACGCCAGTAATTTCTGGATCCTCCGCAACCGATGCTGTGAGACTCCGACTGGTGGCTAAATTCAGTTTTTGTACTATTTCGCTAAATTTCATCTATAAAAATTTGTGGTTAACAGGGATTTATAGCAGAAGGAAGAAGGAAGAAGGAAGAAGGAAGAAGGGAAATGCAGTTATACCAACATTTTCAGCTTTCCAGAATGTCCTAAGCCTCTTGGCGATTGCTATACCACTGTTAAAATTACCAGGTTTGGAGCACTGTCTGAGCTGTTGGTATTGAAAAAAACAGTCCTGGATGTACTCGGACAAAAGAAACCGGGTTTTTTATGTAATCTGTGGGCTGCAACGAAGTATTTTCATAAAAACCCGGTTTCTGGGGCCCATGCGTCCAGGACTACACAATAGACCCATCTTCTGTCATTCCGGGGAAATAAAAATAAATGTAGGTTGGGTTGAACAGAGTGAAACCCAACAATCACAAGATTTTTAGCTGTTGGGTTTCTTGACTCAACCCAACCTACGACGGGACTCTACACAATAGGTAGAGCCCCGACTTTTTTGCGAAGTCGGGGCTCTAACAAGAATTATTTTTTGCAGCTATTGTACGGAAACTGCATCGACGTCAACGGTGCTGGCTTTAGCTTCAGAAGTCCCGCTGGTGGCTTCGGATGTTGAGGCTGTCTGAGTCTGGCGGGATTTGAAATAGTCGATCGACATTTGGGAAATTTCCGAAATCAGTAGCACTGCGATCGCCACATCGTCAATTTGTCCAATGACGGGAAGGAAATCGGGCGCAATGTCGATCGGGCTTACCAGATATGCCATAGTTCCCAGAATAATCCACCAGCGGTACTTGGGGTTACGGATTGTGTCGCGGTACCAGTTGTAAACAGATTGTATAGAAAAGTTCATGGGGTTGTCCTCTACTTATATTTTCAATCTTGACCGATTCTCTCTCAAAACGCTTGTGGAGATATCCCCCCTAGGGTTGGGAAGAGAATTCTACCTGGGAGTATTGGGAATTGGGGATTGGGCATTGGGCATTGGGCATTGGGCATTGGGCATTGGGAATTGGGCATTGGGCATTGGGCATTGGGATTATTAATATTACTCAAGTTGACACCTATGGGCACTGCCGTCTCCTCCATCTCTACTACAGTTAATCTGACGTAGGGAAACGGCACTGCCGTGTCCTCTATATCCTAAATTGTAATTTCATCCAAAGATGCGATCGCCACATCAGCCTTTTCCAAATGACTAACCTTAGCATTTCCCCAACAAATCCCGATACAGCCCGCCGCGCCAGCATCTCTACCCATCTGAATATCACCCGCCGAATCTCCCACCATCAAAGTTGCTGCGGGATCTACTCCAAGTCTCTCACAAGCTAACAAAAATAGTCTCGGATCAGGTTTGTTGAGATGAACCGAATCGACACCCATTTCTAACTGAATGTAATCGCTTAATTGGTAAGTTTTGACAAACTTTTCCACTGCTTCCGTTTGGGCATTGGGCATTGGGAATTGGGCATTGGGCATTGGGAATTGGGATTATTAATATTACTCAAGTTGACACCTATGGGCACTGCCGTCTCCTCCATCTCTACTACAGTTAATCTGACGTAGGGAAACGGCACTGCCGTGTCCTCTATATCCTAAATTGTAATTTCATCCAAAGATGCGATCGCCACATCAGCCTTTTCCAAATGACTAACCTTAGCATTTCCCCAACAAATCCCGATACAGCCCGCCGCGCCAGCATCTCTACCCATCTGAATATCCCCCGCCGAATCTCCCACCATCAAAGTTGCTGCGGGATCTACTCCAAGTCTCTCACAAGCTAACAAAAATAGTCTCGGATCAGGTTTGTTGAGATGAACCGAATCGACACCCATTTCTAACTGAATGTAATCGCTTAATTGGTAAGTTTTGACAAACTTTTCCACTGCTTCCGTTGTCGCAGCAGAAAGAATTCCTAGTTTCAAACCCGCGTCTGAGAGAGATTTCAGCACTTCCAAACTGCCAACAAACAAAGGGGAAGGTGGACTATTTTTCAACATTTGGTCGGCTTCATCAAAAGCACGTTGGGCAATTCCTAAAGATTCTATCCATCCTCTGCCAGTTTCGGCGATGTATCCTGCCGCCACAATTTCGTTTTCCCGGCGGCTACCGACTGCTAGCAAGCCCGTGGGGTCAATTTTACCAGTTTCGATGCCGAAAGCCATTTGTAATGGCTCTCCAACGCCGGGAATTTGAGCGTCTGCGAGGCGCGAGCGCTTCATCCCTAAATGTCTCAAAAATTCTTGAGAATCCTCTAGAGTGCCGTCTTTGTCAAAGATTACGGCTTGAATATTGGAGAAGGTAATGCCCCGACATTTAATAGTTACCAAGAATCCGAACTCCCTAATTTTTATATATTGGGACACAACATTACAATTAGGACACAACAGTGTTGTGTCCCTACGAAATTAGATTGTACACGATATTTGTAGGGTCACGGCATTGCCCATAGGTGTCAACTTAAGCCTGAAAGCCTTGATAAATCTAGTTTTTACCTGAGTCTAGATCCCCCTAAATCCCCCTTAAGAAGGGGGACTTTGAGAAGACTCCTGTCCCCCCCTTCTTAAGGGGGGTTAGGGGGGATCTAAGTTTAATCGTCAGACAGTAGACTGGTAATACATTTAACGTTAAGTTGACACCAATGGGCATTGCCGTGTCCGGCGCAACCATACAAAATTAGGACACAAGATTATTAGGACACAATATTAATTAGGACACAATATTAATCAGGACACAACAGTGTTGTGTCCCTACAAAATTGGATTGTACACGATATCTGTAGGGCCACTCCAAGAGCCGTGTCCGACAGAAGACTACTTTTTGGCAACTAAATCCGCAACCATTAATGCTAGTTGAATGGGCTGAACTGGTTTGGCAAGATGTTTATTGAAACCAGCATCGATCGCCCTTTGCCGCTCTTTATCGCTCGCATAAGCAGTCAGCGCAATGGCTGGAATGCTTCCACCGGCTTCTGTAGCAAGGGTTCGCACTTGTTGAATCAAGGAATATCCATCTTCCCCAGGCATTCCAATATCGGATATTAGCGCGTCATAAAGGTTTTCCTTCAAAGCCGCGATCGCCTCTTTTGCAGATCCAACCGTCAGCACCTGAGCCCCGTAGTCTTCCAGCACAAATTTCAATAACTCACGGGTATCGGCATCATCATCTACACTTAAGATTTGCAAGCCTTCAAGACAACGGATGTAATCGGTTGGGGCGTTTATCGATGAGGTGAATACAGTCGATCGCAAATCACTCGGCGATGTCAATTCTTGGAGTATTGAAACTAGCGGCAGCCTCATCGTAATCGTAGTTCCTTGTCCCTCACCCGGACTTTCGGCTTGCACAGTACCACCATGAAGTTCGACTAAATGACGCACGATCGACAAACCTAATCCTAGCCCTTGATTAGCCTTAGTAGTGCTAGAATCAGCTTGATGGAAACGATCGAAGATATAGGGCAAAAAGTCTGCCCGAATGCCTTTTCCGGTGTCGCTGACTCGAATTTGACCATGACTGTCGATCGCCTCTAAGACAATTTCTACTCGTCCACCCGATGCAGTAAATTTAATGGCGTTAGATAGAATATTCCATAGGACTTGTTGCAACCTGTCAGCATCCCCTAAAACCGTTGCAGAACTCAATTGGGCAAGCATTTGGATGTTTTTAGCATCCGCTGAAAATTGCACCCCGTCGATCGCACTTTGCACCACTACAGCCAGATCGATCGAACTGGTATTGAGATGAAGCTTACCACTCGTAATCCGAGAAATATCCAGAATATCTTCAATTAACTGATTTTGAGCGATCGCACTCCGCTCAATCACCTCTATGGCGCGAGTAACGGAGGCTTCATTCAGCTTACCGGAGCGCAGCAGTTTTGCCCATCCCAGAATCGGAGTCAGGGGATTGCGGAGTTCGTGGGAGAGATTCGCCAGAAATTCATCTTTGGTACGGTTACTGGTTTCTGCTTGTTGACGGGCTGACTGTTCTTGCTGCAATAACTGCGATCGCTCTATTTCAAACTGTCTGCGATCGGTGATATCCTCGATCGACAACAAAATCATTAAACCTTGGTCTTCTCGTTGCAATTTACAAGCATTCAGCAACATAGTTTTCTGCCCAATCTGCTCAAATACGTGATCCAACTCAAAGTTGAGAAGCTCAACATCACTCACCAAAATATCTGCCAATATCGATCGCAGTTTCGGAATATTCCATTGCCCATTTCCCAATTCAAACAGCGAAATCTTTGATGTGTCTGGGAATGAAACCTGAAATGTGTCATAGAAACATCGATTGGCTGTATTCACTTCTAAATCAGTATCCAGCACAACCAAAGGTATTTGAACAGTTTCGACAATCGTTTCAGCATAATTTCGGGCTAACTCTAAGGTTTGGGCACTGCGTTTCAGAGCGTCAATATCGATCCAAACCATTACCACACCGTCAATCAGGTTTTCCGTCGTGCGATAAGGACGAATGCGGAGGTTGTACCAATATCCCGCTAGAGTTTGAACTTCTTGTTCTTTCGTCTGGAGAGTCTCAATCACCTCCAAAATCATCACTTCCAAATTTGGAACATCAAGAGTGGAGCGAATATCGCTAAAAGGTCGTCCAATATCTGTATGAATCAGATTAAAAAGTTGCTGAGCCATTGGCGTAAAGCGTCGAATCTGTAAATCGCTTGCCAGGATTAAAATCGGGATATTAATACTAGCAAGCAAATTTATCAAGTCGTTATTGACCTGGTATTGTTCAAAATTTCTACTGCGAAGTTCCTCATTAGTGGTAGTGAGTTCTTCGTTGGTGGCTTGAATCTCTTCTTTGGCAGTTTCTAGTTCCTCGTTGGTGCTTTGCAACTCCTCGTTGCTCGATAGGATTTCTTCGTTGGCAACTTTGATGTCTTGGTTGAGATTTTCCTGATCCTGGATCACCGCTTGCAGATGCACTTGAGCCAATTTTTTTTCTTCGTTAGCCATTGCAAGTCCCTGTCTCAGCTCTACAATCTCACGCTCTAAATCACTAGCCTCCACACTCTCATAATTGACGGTACTGAGGTTAATCGCAGTGGGCAAAGCCTTTTCAAATAGCACCACAAAGTAGTGTTCTTTGACAGTCGCAGGCTGGAACGGAATCACCTCAAGATTGACGAAACTTGCTCCCTCGCCCGTTTCAACCGTTACCCTTTCTTTTCTCACAATTACGTTCTGCATTTGCGCCTGATAAATTGCAGTACGAAGCTCGATCAGCAAGCCTTCTCTTGCCATTGTCATCAAGTTTAAGGTGGGAATTCCTGGTGTCAGTCTCAAATAAGCATTTGTATCTCCCCGCACTTGCAGAATGTTCATCTGCTCATTGATAACCACACCTACTGGGGCATAGCGATTCAAAATCAGTTCGTCTGTGTATCGCTCTAAGTCAAACCTATCTGGCTCATTTTCATTAATTTGCTCAGATTCATCTCCTCTAGCGACGGGGTAAGAACTGGTCGTAAACGAAAATATAGGATTATTCTCAGTCAGCTTTTTAGCATAAATTTTGGACTTTGCGTGGAATGAATTAAACAAAGATGAGAATTTTCCGATACTCTCAGAAGTGCCTAACAGCAGAAAACCCGTCTGGTTAAGACTGTAATGAAAAATGGGAATTACTCGTTTTTGCAACGGCTCTGCCAAGTAAATCAGCACATTGCGACAGCTAATTAGATCGAGATTGGAAAAAGGCGGGTCGCTGCCTAAGTTTTGTCTGGCAAATATACACAGTTCGCGGACTGTTTTGTTGATTCTATAGCCTCCTGCTTCGAGAATAAAGAAGCGAGTACGTCTCTCTGTGGAAACGTCGCTCATCTGGTTTTCTAAGTAGAAGCCAGACCTGGCTTTGCGAATCGCCGATTCGCTAATATCTGTGGCAAAAATCTGGATCTGTGGCAGGGGGACTCGATCGCTCAAAAACTCTAACAGACAAATGGCGATCGAGTAAACTTCCTCTCCTGTGGAACATCCCGCCACCCAAATTCGGATGGGATTCTTTGCTGATTTATTGTGGGTAATCGTGGGAAAAACCTGCTCTTTTAACTGTTGAAAGGGTTCAAGATCGCGAAAAAAACTGGTGACGTGGATCAGAATTTCTTGATACAGAGCCTGGACTTCAGCCGGATTTTCTCGCAGATATTGGGCGTAATCTTCTAATTTATCCAGTTTATACAGCAGCATCCGGCGCTGGATGCGTCGATTGATTGTGGCGGCTTTGTAGTAAGTGAAATCAACGCCTGTGGTCGATCGCAACATTCCAAAAATAGTTGCCAGAACATCGTTTTCTAGGTGAGATTCTGTAACTGTCATAATCGGTAGTGTGCAAGAAAGCCAGGGATTGCCACTGAGATTTGCCAATTCTTCAGCAATTTGTTGAGGCGGTAGAACAAAGTCTACATCACCTGTGGCAACTGCGGTATTCGGCATACTATCGAATTTTGCCGAGGCTTCGCATTGAGCAAATGTCACGCCTCCGGCTGCTTTGATTGCTTTGAGCCCCAGGGAACCATCGCCGTCTCCCCCGGATAATACTACGGCGATCGCCTTGTGTCCGCGATCGGCTGCCAAGGACACGAAAAACGCATCTCCCGGCATATATTTTCCATAAACTTTCTCGCGGGCTGTGAGGTTCAGCACCCCTGACGCGAGTGTCATCTTGGTGTTGGGGGGAATGATATATACCTGATTGGGTTCTACAGTCGTCCCATCTTCCACCTGACTGACAGGCATTTGCGTCTTTCTGGCGAGGATTTCACTCAACAGACTTTTGTGATTGGGATCTAGGTGCTGAATCAGCACAAATGCCATGCCCGTATCGGTGGGTAAATGGCTCAGTAACTCCGTGAATGCTTCTAGCCCTCCGGCTGAGGCGACAATCCCAACGATGGGAAACGGGGCTTCTACGGTATTTTGCTCTTCGGGATTGATCGGTGATGGTGCGATCGATTCCGGTATATTTGCTTCAGACGTGCTCATAGAAATCTCCGCGAAAGCCCCGTATTTGTTAACGGAAAGGATCTCAACCGACCTTCTGTCATTCTCAGCTACGCTGAGAATGACAGAAGGTCGATCGACTCATAATATTATCTTAGTGATAAAAAATAATCTTAAAAAAAGAGGGATTACCCTCTTTAACTAATAACACTAACTTCGATATTATTCGACTGCTACCGGAGGTATTTCTTCGGATACCTCTGATGTAGCTTCCGTAACTGGTTCGGATGTAGCTTCCGTAACTGGTTCGGATGTAGCTTCCGTAACTGGTTCGGGTGTTGCTTCCGTGACTGGTTCGGGTGTAGCTTCCGTGACTGGTTCGGGTGTAGCTTCCGTGACTGGTTCGGGTGTAACTTCCGTTACTGCTGCGGTTGTTTCTTCCGTTACTGCTGCGGTTGTTTCTTCCGGCAAATCTTCTTCCATTGCTGACGGTACATCTTCGAGTATTTCATCGGAGAGTTCATCAGAATCAGTTGCATCTACAGGAACTTCAATCCCAGCTTTAGCTTGCTTTTGAGCGAGCATTTTTTCGCGGAACTTAGCAGCCATTTCCTCAGCTTTCTCGTACACCAATTCACGATTTTTGACCATCGCGCCCGGTTCCGGTTCCAATTGCTTGGTGGAGAGAGAAATCCGGCCTCTTTCGGCATCCAAGTCAATAATCATCACTTTCACTTCGTCGTTGACATTGAACACGCTGTGAGGCGTATCGATGTGATCGTGCGAAATTTCTGAGATGTGCAACAAGCCACTCACGCCGCCGATGTCGATAAAAGCACCGTAGGGCTTGATACCGCGCACTGTACCGATGACCACTTCCCCGACTTCGAGGCGGTTCATCTTGCGCTCAACTAAGGCGCGACGATGACTTAATACTAGGCGGTTGCGGTCTTCGTCTACCTCTAAGAATTTCAAGGGTAATTCTTCGGCGACTAATTCTTCCTTCGGTTTGCGGGTGCTGATGTGAGAACCGGGAATGAAGCCTCGCAACCCTTCTATTCTCACCAGTGCGCCGCCACGGTTGGTGGCAAATACTTGCGATCGAACTGTAGCGTCTTCTGCTTGCAGTTGTCGCACTCTTTCCCAGGCGCGCATATACTCAATGCGTCGAATGGACAGGGTTAATTGTCCGTCTTCATTTTCATCGGTGAGGATGAAAAATTCTCTGGTTTCGTTTGATTGCAATACTTCTTCAGGGCTTTCCACTCGATTGATGGACATTTCCTGAATAGGAATGTACGCTGCTGTTTTAGCACCGATATCAATCAGAGCGCCCCTCGGTTCTATACTAAAAACTGTACCCGCTACTACGTCGCCGGGGCTAAAGTGATAGTCATATTTATCAAGTAAGGCCGCAAAATCTTCGTGAGTAAAGCCGATGTCTTTGACTGGGGTTTTGGTATTGACCATGCGAATAGTTTCCTAGGATTTCTCTCCTTCATGTTTTTCGTTTGCAGGCAGATACTAGAAATTGCGATCAAAAAGCGATTAACTTCTTGCAAAATCTTTTACGAAAGTCAGTGGTTGCCAACTTTTGCCCGGTGCAACTGTACACCGGCGCTTGCCATTGCTCTTAATTTCAACTCTGGGTGAAAACGTTTAATTTTAACATTCAGAGTCCAGTAGACAATTATAACTTATCCGCATACTCCTTTAAAATTAATTTAGACCAGAGGTAGTCTAAGGGCATTGCCGTCTCCTCAGACAATTTTGGGTTAGGAAAACGGCAGTGCTGTGTCCTGAGTTGCCTGAGAGTCAACCGTCAACTCATCGAACTCCGACAAATCTCGGTCATTTTCAGACGGAGTTTCGGGACACAAAGCTTCGATGAGGGGACTCTGAAGGTGATTTAGGGTATCTACAAAATCTCGGATGCCTCGAAACTGCCGATATACAGAGGCAAAACGGACATAAGCGACTTCGCTGAGTGGTCGCAGATGTAACAATACTAATTCTCCAATGTCCGAGCTAGTGACTTCCCGGAGCGATCGACCTTGGAGTTGGGCCTCGATTTCTTCTGCGAGAGTTTCAAGTTGTCCCGAAGACAAGCCCGTTTTTTCGCAGGCCCTAACCAGTCCCCTAACTAACTTTGACCGATCGAAAGATTCGCGTTTACCGTCCCGTTTGATTACCGTAATCGGCACAAATTCGATGCGTTCGTAGGTTGTGAAGCGATGCTGACAGTTCAGACACTCGCGTCGCCGCCGAATACTTTGACCAGATTCGGCTGAACGCGATTCCAGAACGCGACTATTGGTGTGTTGACAGGAGGGACAGCGCATGATTGCTGATTTTTACAGGCGTTGCCAGAAAATTGCAATTCATCTGACGCTGATGGGGTCAGATGAATTGCTGGACTAGAAATATCGATCGGCTTATTTGCCAATGCGGGGAGGTTCCCGGAACGCGATCGCAAAAAATAGTACACCTAATGCCAAAGCCAGAATCAAAATGTAAGCAACGCTTTCCATGTTTAAATTTTCCTTATCTTCCCTTGCTATCTTATTTTATCTTAATTATTGCTGCTTTTCTTGCTAAATAAAAAAACCCGATTTCTTGAAGAAACCGGGTTTTTTGCGGCACCGGGAAAAATTCCCGATGCCCAATAGTGAGATAAACCTAGATAGATTCTTCTCTTCTTGTGCTCTTGTCGCCCAACTTTTGGAACAAGCCCCACTCGACTTGTTCTTCCATGTCAGCTTCAACTCCAGCAAACACGTCGCGGAAAATAGTCCGAGAACCGTGCCAAATGTGGCCGAAGAAGAACAGCAAAGCAAAGCAAGCGTGTCCAAAAGTGAACCAACCGCGAGTTGAAGTACGGAAAACACCGTCAGATTTCAAGGTTTCGCGATCGAATTCAAACACTTCACCCTTTTGGGCGGCGCGAGCAAATCTCTTCACATCCAAAGGACTGTTAAAGGTTTGACCGTTGTATTCACCACCGTAGAAAGTGACAGTAACTCCGGTTTGTTCAAAGCTGTACTTTGATTCAGCACGACGGAAAGGAATGTCAGCGCGAACGATGCCGTCTTTGTCCGTCAAAATCACTGGGAAAGTTTCAAAGAAGTTGGGGAGACGGCGAACCGACAATACCCGACCTTCACTGTCTGTAAATACTGGGTGGCCCAGCCAGGTTTTAGCAATACCATCACCATTAACCATTGCGCCAGCGCGGAACAAACCACCTTTTGCAGGAGAGTTGCCCACGTAGTCGTAGAAAGCCAATTTTTCAGGAATTTGCTCGTAAGCTTGTTGGAAACTAGCACCACCGGCTAAGCTAGCTTGAGCTCTGCGATCGATTTCTTGTTGGAAATAGCCGCCATCCCATTGATAGCGAGTTGGGCCAAAAAGCTCGATCGGAGTAGCAGCAGAACCGTACCACATAGTACCAGCAACCACAAAAGCTGCAAAGAACACAGCAGCAATACTGCTAGAAAGCACAGTTTCGATATTCCCCATCCGCAAAGCTTTGTAAAGCCGTTCTGGTGGGCGCACGCTCAAGTGGAACAAACCAGCAATTACGCCGACTACACCCGCTGCAATGTGGTGAGCTACGATTCCCCCCGGATTGAACGGATCGAAGCCTTCTGGGCCCCAGGAAGGAGCCACTGCTTGGACGTGACCGGTCAACCCGTAGGGGTCAGAAACCCACATTCCTGGCCCGAAGAGTCCAGAAAGGTGAAATGCGCCAAAACCGAAGCAAAGTAAGCCAGAGAGGAACAAGTGAATCCCAAACATTTTTGGCAAATCGAGGGCTGGTTCGCCAGTGCGGGGGTCTCTGAAGAGTTCCAAGTCCCAAAATACCCAGTGCCAAACTGCTGCTAAAAACAGCAAGCCAGAGAGGACGATGTGAGCCGCAGCAACGCCTTCAAAAGACCAGTAGCCTGGATCGACGTTACCTTCGCCCGTAATACTCCAACCACCCCAAGAACCGGTGACTCCCAAACGAGTCATGAACGGTAGCACAAACATCCCTTGACGCCACATCGGGTTCAGAACTGGATCTGTGTGATCAAAAATTGCTAGTTCGTAAAGGGCCATTGAGCCGGCCCAGCCTGCCACGAGGGCAGTGTGCATTAAGTGTACAGAAATCAATCGGCCTGGGTCATTTAAGACGACTGTGTGTACGCGATACCAGGGTAATCCCATTGACGGCGCTTCTCCAACGTGTAAGTGATAATGTCTATTTTGAATCAAAAATCAGATTTTAATTCCTCAGCAGTTACCTGCGGGCTTTAATTCTGCTTTTTGCCTTCTGCTTTCTGCCTTCTTCGATAGAGGCGTAAAAATGAAAGTTATTTAAAGAAGTGTATCGAGTCTTAGAACCGATTGCAATATCTTGGCGTTACATTGGTTGGGGATTGCCGATTTGAAAGTTGGTTGAAATGACCTCAAGGCGATCGATCACTTGGTCAGCATTGATGAGCCTGGTCAGTACGACACTGCCGATATTTTTCGCCGGATCTGTATTGTCTGTCGGGGCTGTGGGTTTAACTTCTACCATGAGAACGGCATCTTCTACGCGGTAAAGCCACATTTTTTCCTTTTGATCCCAGAGACAGACGTTGAGTTGTGTAATATCCGGTTGGCGTCTCCAGCCGGCATCTGTCCACAAACCGCCTACTCCCCAGACGCGCCCGATCGCCCAACCGTCGGATAAGAAGAAATATTTCACTTGTGTACGCTTGATATTTTGTTGTCTAAGATAGCGCAAATGGTTGCTTCGTTGACGATCGGTTTTTGGGTAGAGGTAAATAGAGGATGTCTGCTTCATAATTTCAATTAATTCTCTCAGACTTATGACACCACCAATCAGACTAACAACCCTTGGTATAGAATTATCCCATAAATCAAGTTTTCCCGATGGCTGTCCTATCCTAAAGGCTTGGCATGGTAATTACTTTCCAGCATTGAATCAGACAATTCAAGAAAATTTCCAAATAGTCCAAAATCAGGATGCTGAGTTTTTTTTGCTACCATCCAATGTTTCATTTTATACTCCAAATCAACTCAAGGAAATCGGAAAAATAGTCACCGATTTGAAAATACCATCCATTGGTTTTGACATCAGTCATGAGCGTCGCAAACCCAAGTGGCTTGACTATATCATTCGCTTCTCTTGGTATCGTCAGCTTCAGGAATCGGGAGTAATTATCAGTCCGGCATACCTAAATTCTAATGGGTTCGATCTCCTCGCAGAACATAACATCCAGAATTGGCAACCAACACCCAAGGAAACCATGCCGAGTCTGAGTTTCTGCGGTCGTGAGGGGGGAATGCTGGGGCTGACAGTCTGGAAAATGCTGCCCAGAAGTCTGACTCGTTGGATGGCAGCGGATTTTTTCTGCTCTACCACTAAGGGAATTCGCATGACTTGCTGCTATCCCTTGCGGATAGACGCAATGGAGATTATCAAAAAAGATCCGAGAATCAAAACAGATTTTGTTGGTCGTGGCTCAGCCGGAATGCAGCCGGGAGTTCAGGGGAAGCAGCGTCAGGAATTTGTGGACAACTTGCTGCGGAATGCCTACGCCCTCTGTGTGCGGGGTACAGACAATTATAGTTGGCGATTCTACGAGGCTTTGTCTTTGGGGAAAATCCCTGTTTTGATAGATACAGGATGCTTGTTGCCGATGGAAGATGAGATCGGTTGGGATAACTTCATTCTCAGAGTTCCTGTGTCTCAGTTGCCAGAATTGCCCGATCGCTTATTGGCCTGGCATTCTAGCTTTTCCCCTCAAGCGTTCGATCAATTGCAGCGTGACTTGAGGTCAATTTTTGAGCGAATTAGGCCAGCAAACTTTCACTTAGAAATGTTTCGGAAAATTTTGCCGATCGCTTAAGGAGGCGATCGGTCCCTCTATCTCTTTAGGGTTTCCCAAATGCTAATCGGACTTAACCAAAGTTCGTTTTCTTCATTAGCGATCGCCGTTTGTAAAGCTGCTCGTTTACTTTTTTGATGGGGGAGATAATGGCAACAGGGCGATCGTTTTGGATGAACAGTCTGAATCTTAAGTATCTAGCAAATAAACCAAAGAGCTATTACTCATCAAAAACCCCCATCATATCGTCATCCATTTCATCAGAAATTCCCCAGCCATCATCATCAAAATCAATATCCGCACAACTCCCAGACAGATTTATCAATCCTGAAGAATGCAGCATATTATTTTGTCTGAAAAATTCCTTCAGGCCTGCCTCATCGTCAATATCGAGCATCTCCTTTAACTCATCCAAATCGATTAACCCATCGCGAAAAGCGCTTATACCAAAATATTGTTACTCGAACGACTATTGTCTATAATGGACTATATAAGGCATAATTTAGTCAAATAACACAGACAGAAACGCGATATCCGATAAATAACCCTCTGGCTTAATCCCTCAAGTCAGTTATTCAATCTAAAATCTAAAATCTAAAATCTAAAATCGAATGACTTCACAAACCCCAGTACAATTCCAAGACAGTTTCGACATCATCGTAGTTGGTGCCGGACACTCCGGCTGCGAAGCCGCCCTCGCCACTTCTCGCCTCGGTTGTCGCACTCTTCTCCTCACCCTCAACCTCGATAAAATTGCATGGCAACCCTGCAATCCCGCCGTCGGTGGCCCGGCTAAAACTCAACTGACTAATGAAGTGGATGCGTTAGGTGGAGAAATTGGCAAAATGGCCGATCGCACTTACCTACAAAAACGCATCCTCAACTCTTCGCGAGGCCCCGCAGTGTGGGCGCTGCGAGCACAAACAGACAAGCGGGAATATGCCGCTGTGATGAATAATATTGTCGAAAACCAAGAGAATTTGACCATCCGGGAAGCGATGGTAACAGACTTAGTTTTGGGCAAAAACGAAGAAGTGATCGGAGTTGAAACCTACTTCGGTGTCGCCTTTGAATGCAAAGCCGTAATTCTCACCACAGGCACTTTTTTAGGTGGCACAATTTGGGTTGGAAATAAGTCGATGCCGGCAGGACGCGCCGGAGAATTTGCCGCTGTTGGTTTGACGGAAACTCTCAACCGTTTGGGCTTTGAAACTGGTAGGTTGAAGACTGGAACTCCGGCAAGAGTTGACAAGCGAACTCTCGATTATACTAACCTGGAACCGCAACCTGGAGATGCAGATGTGCGCTGGTTTAGTTTCGATCCAGAAGTTTGGGTGGAACGGGAACAAATGCCTTGTTATCTAACTCGAACTACCCCAGAAACTCACCAGTTAATTAGAGACAATTTGCACCTTTCTCCAGTCTACGGCGGCTGGGTTGATGCGAAGGGGCCGCGCTACTGTCCGAGTATTGAGGATAAGATTGTCCGGTTTGCGGATAAGGAAAGTCACCAGATTTTTATTGAACCGGAAGGTAGGGATATTCCCGAACTTTATATCCAAGGTTTTTCGACTGGTTTACCCGAAACTTTGCAATTGCAAATGCTGCGGACTTTGCCTGGTTTGGAAAAGTGCGAGATGATGCGTCCGGCTTATGCTGTGGAGTATGATTATTTGCCTGCTACTCAGTGTTTTCCGACCCTGATGACTAAGAAGATTGAAGGGCTGTTTTGCGCGGGTCAGGTGAACGGTACGACTGGATATGAGGAGGCGGCTGCACAGGGGATTGTGGCGGGGATTAATGCGGCTAGGTTTGCGAAAAATCAGGAGATGATTGTGTTTCCGCGCGAGCAAAGTTATCTGGGAACTTTGATTGATGATTTGTGTACGAAGGATTTGCGGGAACCTTACCGGATGTTGACTTCGCGATCGGAATATCGGTTATTATTGCGATCAGACAATGCGGATCAACGCTTGACTCCGGTGGGAAGGGAAATTGGTTTGATTTGCGATCGGCGCTGGGAGTTATTTGAGCAGAAACAAGCTAATATTGTGGCGGAGAAGAAACGCTTGTATGCGACGCGGGTGAAGGAGCATGAGGAATTGGGTAAGCAAATTTTAGCTGAGACTCAACAATCAATTAAAGGTTCGATTACTCTGGCTGATTTGTTGCGTCGTCCTGGTTTTCATTATGTTGATTTGGAACGCTACAATTTAGGCGATTCTAGTCTGAAGTTGGCTGAGAAAGAAGGTGCAGAAATTGATATCAAATATTCTGGATATCTGCAAAAACAGCAAAATCAAATTGATGAAATTGTGAGACATGAACGCCGACAATTGCCGGGAGATTTGGATTACATGGCAATTACAACTCTCTCAAAGGAGTCGCGGGAAAAGTTGACCAAAATCAGGCCGTTGACTATTGGTCAAGCGTCGAGGATTGGTGGGGTGAATCCGGCTGATGTTAATGCTTTGTTGATTTTTCTGGAAGTGCGAAACCGCCAGCAGCCCGCGAGTGTGGGAAAATAATCTGATTTGATAGGCGCGCAGGAATCAGAAACCGGGTTTCTCACGAAAATCTGATTGGGATGCGTAAATTCTCGCAGAAACCCGGTTTCTTGGATGTTTCTTGGATGGTTGGGCGCACGTGGGGGACTCAGAAACCGGGTTTCTTCCTAAAATCTCATGAGGATGCGTAAATTCTCGCAGAAACCCGGTTTCTTGGACTAGGCGCGTGGGAGAACCAAAAACATTTAAAGCTTATGAACACACCCACAAAAATAGCAATTGTAGCGCTTTCTTTAGGTTTACTCACATCAGCAGGATTGAATTTCTTTCTTTACCAACAAGGGCAAAAATATTACCTGCTATTCAATGCTACAGGACTCGATCCACTTGGCCTCAACTCCTATCCCAATTCAGCAGAAAAGATACAGCAGCCTGTCATTATCTTTTATGGCGATTCACGGGCAGAGACTTGGCCGGCACCTGACCAAATCAAAAATGCAACTATTATCAATCGCGGCATAGGCGGTCAAACTACGGCGCAGGTACTGGGACGTTTTCAGCAGCACGTAGCTTCGGTGAAACCTAAGATTATTGTAATTCAAGTTGGTGTTAATGACCTCAAGGCAATTCCTTTGTTTCCCGAACGAAAAGAGGCAATTATCGGAAACTGCCAGACCAATATTGGGCAAATTGTGCAAAAATCTCTTGACACGGGAGCTAAGGTTGTGGTAACAACTATCTTTCCGTTGGGAACGTTGCCGATCGCAAGAAAGCCATTTTGGTCGGATGATGTGGCGATCGCCATTAATGACGTAAACGATTATATCAAAACACTGGCGCGCGATCAGGTAACTGTGTTGGATACCAGTCAGGTATTAGCGAATTCCCAGGGTATTGTTGACCCGAAATACAGTCAAGATTTCCTGCATATCAACTCCGAAGGTTATGCAGCACTGAACAAGGCAATTGCTAGTATCTTGGTGCCGTAGGATAAGGCTAGGGTAGCTCATTCCGTTTCTGCCACTCTTAGACTATGACGAATTTTGAATATGACGAAAACAAAGGCCCATCCAACCTCGCTCAACACCGGATTGACTTTATTGTAGAGCGCCAAATGCAAGCTCTGAGCGTAATATAGAAGCTTCTGAACTTTCA